>JAFZFT010000096.1 GCA_017555765.1 Clostridia bacterium
AGCGGAAATCTTCTGCTTCCTCTTCTTATGAGAATAAGCGCCCGGACAGTCACACTGTCTGATTGCATCCTCAAGGCGTTCCTTTTCGGTTACCTTCTCACTGAGATAAACCTGCCCACAATATTTACAAGCAGTTTCCATGTTTTTTCACCTCCGCAAAAATTTTTATTTGTCCTTTGGGTATTTTCACCGACTGCCCGCATTTTGCGGGGTCGTTAAGACAACTGCTTTTGCACCTGTGTCGGTCCTTACACCTGGTGCAACAGATATTGCCGCTTACGTGGTCGCATTCGTAAAGACGGCATAACATCTCAGGCAATTTCAAGAGCCTTGCCCCCTTCCATATATTCACGAAGGGCATTTTTCTCAAAACGCCAGCTCTTACCGAACTTTACCGCCGGTATAAGCTTCTCTCTTGCATACTTACGAATTACCTGCTCATTGGTCTGCATGAGCATCGCAACCTCCTGAACAGTAAGAACAGGCGGCAACTGATTCCAGTCGCGTATGTATATGAGTTTCTTTCTCATAAAGTCATCTCCTTCGGTTGGGTTTTGTGTCTTTTAGGAAACTTTCTGCGTAAAAAAAATTTCTAAAAGGCGGTCATCAGATAATCCTAATGAATTTCTGATTGCTACAATCTCAGTCTGTGAGAATGTACTTTTCCCTTCAAGCTTTGCATATAGAGTCTTTTTAGCCATTCCTATAGCCTTCGCAAAAGAAGGAATAGTAAAACCTTTACGCAAAATCTCTACCTTCAACTCTGTGAAATTCATTTTTGCACCTCCGTTTCCTTTAGGATACTTCGATATTATCACAACATTTTGAGCTTGTCAATCCCCTTTAGGAAACTTTTTTCACTTTTTTATCATTTTGAGTTGCATTTTTGAAACTTTTGTGTTATTCTCTTTTTAGAGGTGATAACTTTGAGTAACGATATAGGAAAAATTATACACTCACAAAGGACAGCTTTAGGGCTAACTCTTGAAGAAGTAGGCAACGCTGTCGGAGTTGGAAAGAGTACGGTCAAGAAATGGGAAGACGGATTTATATCTAATATGAAAAGAGATAAGATAGCTCTTTTAGCTGAAGTTTTGCAAATAAGCCCTGTAACCTTTATCACGGGAGTTTTAACAAAAGATATTACGGAACCTCAGATTGCTAATATTATTCCGCTTCCTTTAACAAAAAACATCCCCCTGCTCGGTGACATTGCCTGCGGCGAGCCGATCCTTGCAGAGGAAAACATTTCGGATTATATTAAGGCTGATATCTCCGTTCATGCAGACTTTGCACTCAGGTGTAAAGGCGACAGCATGATAAACGCACGTATCTTTGACGGCGATATCGTATATATCCGTCAGCAGTCTGATGTTGATGATGGCGAGATTGCTGCCGTTCTCATTGGTGATGAAGCAACACTAAAAAAAGTATATAAGACTGAAAACAAGCTTGTCCTCAGACCCTGTAATCCTATGTACGATGACCTTGTGTATTCTAACGATGCTCTTGACAGTGTACGCATACTCGGAAAAGCAATTATGTTTACAAGTTTGATAAGACACGGAAAATAAAAAATGCCGCTTCAGGCTACAAGATAAATAAATGAAAAAAACTTTTATTTTAATTGTTGCTATTGTCTGCTGTATTCTTCTTTCCTTCTCGGTACTTGCTCACTCAGGTAAAACCGATAGCTACGGCGGGCACAACAGCAGCTCAGGATATCATTATCATCACGGATATCCTGCTCACCAACACACAAACGGTGAATGCCCTTACAAATTCGATGATAGGACCAATCATAACGCATTCGACGAACATAAGGATTCGGATCTTACAACGAAAAACCAAAGTAACCAATCCGAAAATACAAAGAAGGTGAAAACAATGGAATTTTTGCTCATTTTAACGCTTGTTATACTCGCAATCTCGATAATATATATCATCAACCTTCGAGGAAAATTTGATAAAATTGAAAGAACACTCAGAAATGAATCGAAGGAGCTCGATAAAACTAAAACAGAACTCCGCAAATCAAAAGAAAAAATAACATCATATGAAAATGAGCTCGTACATCACATTATTTTAAAAAGCGTCATAGAAGACACTAAGGCTCCTAAGCTTGCAATTTGCGGTACACCTTTCTTAAATAAAGAGCGGCATCAAGAATCTCGTTATATCGACGAAGCACGTGCCAATTATTATTTAGGATATCAGTATGATACAAACTACAACGAAACCCAAAAGATAATTACCGATGTTTTAGGAACAGAATATATCTATACTTACAGGTATATAGTTGAATGCTGTTTTAAACATATTCATTTGTTTCATTTTAAGTTTTTACATAAAGAAGATATCATCAATGAATTACAAACGTTCTTGAAAAGCTGGCTCAACTTTTATCCTCAGCTCACAGACAATATAAACGAAGACTATTTTTCCTTATACCTTTTAATTGCTCTGTCAAAAAACATCCTTCTTAAAGGAATCACGGAAAAAGATAATTTCGGTTCATACAAATACAGAAACAATCACTCCCTCACTTTAGAAGGACAAGATTTAAAAAAATTCATGGCATACTGCTATACAGAGCTACACCGTACTGACAAAATTACGGAGAAAGCAATGATAGCTTACTTGAAAAAAATTGAATCTACTTTTCCCGATTCAATCAAATAAAAAAATCCCCACCGAGGACCAGTCGGTGAGGAAAACGTAAAACCATATTCAACCAACCAAAGAAGAATGACGGGATTACTCTGTCATTCTACCATAATTTACCTGAAAAATCAAGGAGAGTGACTTAATTTATGGCAACTTATAAAAAACGCAGCGACGGAAGGTATCAAACGAGGATCTTCACAGGCTACGATTCCGAAGGCAAAAAGCAATTCAAGTATATCTATGCTAAGACTATACCCGAGCTTAAGAAAAAGGAAACCGAGCTCCGAAGTCAATACGATAAAGGTATTGATATCACAAGTGTTGATGATACCTTCAATCAGTGGCTTCAGAGACTCCTGAACAGCCGCCGCACCGAGCTGAGCGACAGTGAGTACCGTACATTATCTTCCAGAGCTGAGGTCTTTGCTGATGAAGTCGGCAACCTACCGTTGAAAAACATAAATCAACAAAACCTTCAGCCGATAATCAATAAGATTTTTCTTGAAAACCCAGCAACAGGCAAGCAGACCTCTAAGCGTACCATTCAGCGTTATATTTCCGTTGTTTCCTCTGTGTTCGAATATGCAATAGAAAACCGAGCCGCAGACTTCAACCCCTGCCACTATCTGAAGGTTCCGAAGCAGGCAGTATCGGGAGAAAGACGTGCACTGACACCCGCAGAAAGAAAATGGGTAGAAGAATTCCCACACAGAGCTCAGACTGCAGCTATGCTTATGATGTACTCAGGCTTGCGCCGCGGTGAAGCCACTGCCCTGCTCTGGACTGATATCGATTTTGAAAAAAAGACTATAACGGTTAACAAGAGCTATGATTTCAAAAACAATCAGCTCAAGCTCCCCAAGACCACCGCTGGCATCCGTACCGTCTCTGTTCCTGATAAGCTCATAAGCTATCTGAATAACCTTGAAAAGAAAAGCTTATATGTTCTGACCTCAGCACAAGGAAAGATGATGAGCGACACCGCTTGGAAAAGATTATGGGACAGTTATCTTTGCGATTTAAATATAGAATATGGCACACAAATCAAGAAGAGAAACAAATTCGACCCTAAAGGCAATTTTATAACTATTCAGCCTTTTACCCCTCACTGCCTGCGCCACACCTTCTGCACAATAATGTATGAGGCAGGTATAGATGTTCTTACAGCAAAGGAACAGATGGGACACACCGATATAAAGACAACCCTTGCAATATATACTCACCTCGACAGCCATCACAAACAAAAGAATATATCAAAACTTAATGATTATCTGAAAACAGGCACCGACTAAGTCGGTGCTTTTTGACTGATTTTTGACTAATTTCTGACACACCCGTTTGTGATATTATGTGTTATTTTGTGTTGTTTTGCGTTAGTAACCCACTTATAAAGGAAAAAAGAAAAAGCCCGATTTTCCGCATAAACACTGGAAAAATCAAGCTTTTCTCTTTGGCAGGGGCAGAAGGGCTCGAACCCTCGGCACGCGGTTTTGGAGACCGCTGCTCTACCAACTGAGCTATACCCCTATATTTATTCTGGTGGGCCATCAGGGACTCGAACCCCGGACCAACCGGTTATGAGCCGGTTGCTCTGACCAACTGAGCTAATGGCCCATATCAGCTGACTTGCAATAGTATAGCAAAGATACTTTATTTTGTCAATACTATTTTTAAATTTTTTCTCAAAAAGAGAGCTCCCCTTTTAATCTGCGGGAGCTCTCTTATATTTTTATGCCTTTTTAAAGCGCAGTACGTTAAAGGAGAGAGGCTGAAGCTCTGCAACTGCACTGCTGCCATCTACCTTCGGAAGAGGATTCTGATGCATTGTCACGCCCTCGTCACCAAAGGTATTTTCCTTGTAAACATCGTAGCCGTCCATTGACTCGAATTCGACCGCTCTGTAGCCCTCAAAGCCGAGAAGACTTATATCAAGCTCCATTTTTTCATCGGTGGAGCGGTTAACTGCGAAAATTGCAACCTCGTCATTTTCCTCGTCATAGGTTGCTATTGCCTCAAGATAGGGTACATCGGTGTAATCCTTACAATCGTACTTCGGTGAGGTGATGATAGGTCTGAGAGCGTCTCCTCTTGCGTATTTTGACATCTCACGGAAGGGATAGAAGGTTGTCTGACGGAATGCTCCCCCACCCGTCTTTGTGAAAATAGGTGCGATAACATTTACGAGCTGGGCAAGGCATGCTATCTTAACTCTGTCTGCGTGGCGGAGAAGGGTGATAAGCATACATGCAACCACAAGGGCATCCTCGAAGTTATAGATGTCCTCGAGCTGATCGGGTGCGGTTGACCATCTCTCAAAGGGTGCACCGTTTGAATGGTACCACACATTCCACTCGTCAAAAGAGAGATTTATCTGCTTCTTGCTTCTCTTCTTTGCTTTTACGAAGTCGCAGACACAGATAACACTGTAAATGAAATCATCAAGGTCAAGATTCTTCGCAAGGAAGGTCTTGGTATCTCTGCTGTGGTTATCGTAGTACTGATGAAGGGAGATATAATCGATATTATCATATGCGATATCAAGGGCAGTTGCCTCCCAGTCACCGAAGGTATTCATATATCTGCTCGATGAGCCGCAAAGTACGGTTTCGATTGAGCCGTCAACCCACTTCATAAGCTTTGCCGCTTCATTTGCGGTGCGTCCGTACTCAGTGGCGGTCTTTGCGCACATCTGCCAGGGGCCATCCATCTCATTGCCGAGGCACCAGAGCTTTACATTCCAAGGGTCCTTGTAGCCGTGAGCAATACGCATATCGGAATACTTTGAGTTGTTTTTATGGTTACAGTACTCAACAAGGGCTCTTGCTTCATCGGGGCCTCTTGTACCTAAATTAACCGCCATCATCGGTGATGTCTTCGCCTTCTGACACCAGCGCATAAATTCGTTTGTACCGAATTTGTTAGGCTCAGTTACTCCCCACGCAAGCTCAAGTCTCGGAGGTCTCTGATCGACGGGGCCTACACCATCCTCCCAGTTATAGCCTGAAACGAAGTTACCACCAGGATAACGTACGATAGGAACATCAAGCTCATTGATAAGCTCAATTACATCCTTACGGAAGCCTTCCTCGTCTGCAAGAGGGTGACCCGGCTCATAAATACCGCCGTAAACCGCTCTGCCTAAATGCTCAATAAATGAGCCGAACATTCTTCTGTCAATGCTGCCTATCTTCATTTCGGCAGCGAGAGTTATTTTTGCTTTCATATTATTTCTCCTTGCTTTTTAGTAGCAATTTAATAATAGCAGTATAAGCATCACTTGTCAATAAAAAAAATCCCGCTCAGATGAACGGGATTTAAGTTTTGCTTAGCCTAAAAGATTTGAAAAATCAAGAGTACCGTTGAAAAGCTTTGTGAAGAAGTTGAGGATAAGTGTGAAGAAGCGCATAAATGCACCGAGTCTTGTTGCAGTTGTGGGCTCTTCTACAGGACGTGTAATCCACTCATAGTCTGCACAGTTATCTTCTGTCATCTTTGATAATTTCATGGTTTCGTAATCGAACACCATAAACTGTGAGCCGCTTGTTACGGTGTCAACTGTTTCGTTTGTACCGTTAAGGAATTCCCAGATAAGGGGCTCAAGACTGGTAATTTCATCATGATGAGCGTTTTTGAGCACCCATGTTCTGTCGGGTACTCTGCAGGTTGAAAGGTCTACCTGCTTGTCGGGTGAGATGTACTTGCCGAGGCCGAGAGCTTCACGGCTTGCGATGTAATCTGCGGAAAGAGTCTTGCCTACTTTTGCTGTTGTTGCACCATATGCTACGTGCTCAAGGCTTGCAAGAGCGTCAGTAAGAAGATCAGCATCAGCAGTAAGGGGGAAGTTGAGGAAGCCGTACTTTGCAACAAAGGCATAGTGGATACCGTTTCTGTCAAGCATATCATAGAAGCCGTCAAGGTCTGATGAAACATGCTCGTTGTAATACTTGATCTTTTCAATAAGGCCTGCGTACTTTATACGGTACTCTGTGCCTTCCTTACCGTAAATAAGGTCAAGAGCGGCATCAAGGTCATCATCGTTGATTTCTGTCCAATAGTTTACCTGAGTAGCCATACCGGTAGCATGTAAAAGAGCGGGCATAAGAGCATTAGCAAGCTTAGCATAAAGCTCTTCAACACCATCGAGCACCTTATCGGTTACATTTATCTGATTGAAGAAATCCATGGTCTTGAATACGATTTCGTAGAGAACCTCTGTAAATTCAAAGCCTACGCCGTCGCCTACCTTACCTAAGAAGTCAACCTGACCTGCATATCTTTCAACCATATTTGCATCAAATTCAATCTGACCGCTGAAGCCCTTGGAAATAACAGTAGCCTCATTGGAAAGAATGTCGCAGAAAAGAACGTTCTTGATTTTGCCTGTCTCACCTATTTCGTCAAGGTATTCGAGGTAAGCCATAACAATGCTGCCGCCCATACATCTGCAATACATTGATACCTGCTTCTGACCTGTTGTTGCAAGCACCTGATCAACATAAGCGTCAAGTCTTTCAACATGATCATAAGGTGAAAGTCTCCAGTCATATGCGAAAGAATACTGACCGTTATAAACCCAATTCCATGTTGACTTTGATGCTGCGATTGAGTCATCCATAGTTTTCTTAAGAACGCCTGTACCCTTGGTGGGGTTACCGTCATAGTCGAGACCTGCATCAGGGAAAAGAGGCTTGATCTCTTCATAGAGAGCTTTGCCGTAGTTATCCCACTCATCAAAAAGCATACCCTCGAGAACGAAGGGCTTAAGGATGTTTACTGCAGTTTCAACAACAGTATCCTTATCAATACCGTCTTCACCGCCTAATGAGAGATCCTCAAACTGAGCAACGCAAAGTGTACCATCTTCATAGTAAAGACCGTCGCCGTTACCGCGGATATAAACAATGGGGGTTCTTTCGTTTGCAGCAGATGCCATAGGTGCCATTACTGCAAGGAGCATCATTGCCACAAGAAAAACTGAAATAAGCTTTTTCATTTTATACACTGCCTTTCTTTAATTCATAGTTAGTTATATTAAAACATTTTTAACAAATTTTGTCAATAAGAAAATGCTTTTCTTCGAAAAAAACAGTACCCCTCATCGGGGGTACTGCCGTTAAGCACTGCTATCATTTAAGAAATCTGTCGATATATCCGAAAAGAAGCTCGTCAGCTCTTGCCTTTGCTTCATCATCCTTGCCTAAATCGTGGTCCGCACCATTATATACATTCAGTACGTGCTCGACACCGTACTGTGTAAGAAGAGCGTCAAGAGTAAGCGCATTTGAAAAAGGTACGATGGAATCTGCATTGCCGTGATTGATTACGGTGGGTACAGAATCGGCACTTACATAGGCTACGGGAGAAACACTGTAAAGCGCAGCCTCTGCCTTAGCTTTTTCTGCATAGGTAAAGCGCTGTCCGCAAGCCTTGGACATAAGGTCGCTTATCGCCTCCTCGTCGCCTAATGCATTGTTATGATAGAAATTATCATCGTAAAGGTCTGAGGGGCCTGAATTGCTGATAACCGCTACTGGTGTAACAGGTGCGGTATTCTTTCTTGCATATGCATAAAGCAGTGAAAGGTGTCCGCCCGCACTGTCGCCCGTGAGAAGTACTCTGTCGATGTTGACTCCGACCTCAGTGCCCTTTTCTTTTATAACCGCAAGTGCGGCATCGATGTCATCGAGTATATCGAGAAGGTCTACTTCATCTGAAAGGTAACGGTAATTAACAGATGCGGTTGCAATACCAAGGTTTGATGCTCCGTAATTCATTCCGCCCTCGTAGCTGCTCTTATCCCCTGCTATCCAGGCTCCGCCGTGAATGAAAAGTACAAGTCCCAGATCGCCCGATGCACCCTCGGGTATGAAAAGGTCGACTACCTGTCTTTCGTGAGTACCGTAGGACATATCAAAAAAGGTCTGACAGTTATATTCCTGTCCGCCGATTTGTCCGAGGCCAAAAAGTCCCAGAAAGAAATTGATGATTGCAACAAAAAATGCAATAATTTTATTAAACATAGCTTTTCCTCCCTGAAATGTAATGCTTTCTTCTTGCGGATATACCGCTATGATTATATTACCATAAATACAGTATATTTTCAAGAAGGAGAAATGTTGAATAATGCCGCAAAAATAACACTCAAAGAGAAAAATAAAAAAAGTTAAAAAAATTTGCAAAAATCTATTGACTTTTCGAAAATTGGTGATATAATATCTCTTGTTCGTTGCGGAATTGTGTAAGGGTAGCACAGCAGACTCTGACTCTGTTTGTCTGGGTTCGAATCCTAGTTCCGCAGCCAAAAAATCGACAATCTTCGACAGAAGGTTGTCGATTTTTTTATCCAATCCGAAGGATTGGCATGTAATCGCCATTAGGCGTATGTAATCAGCTAAGCTGTATGTCATTACCTTGGTGTATGTCTTTCTTCGGATTAATTACATACCTTTCTGCGAAAGGATTACATACATCACTTCGTGATGATTACACTCCGTCTTGCGACGGATTACATGCAAGGCTGTCGCCTTGATTTTTGTCGGTTAAGTTGTTATAATATTTTCAAGAGGTGATTATATGAAAGATAATCCATTAATGAAATATTCTGAACAGTTAGCTGTTGAAATTGAGATATTATGTAAATCAATAGACAAAACTGTTTGCTGACAGAGCTTGGTAAAGAAAATCACACTGTTAATGTTTTTCATAATCAACCCTCCAATCTGAACCACCCGTGTTCAATAAAGGGTATTTTATATAAACCATGTATCTAAGCGGCATTAAGCTGCTTTTTTCGTTTTTTTACAACACTACATCGAAATCAAAACACTTCAAAATACGAAACAAAAACAGAAAATATCTAAAATACGAACCATGAGTGTTTGATTGTTATTCACGAAAACCTGCATGCTGACTGAAACAAATAGACTCAAACTCATTATTATGTTGTTGCTATTTTAAGCTGTAAACACAAAAAGCTCCAGGTCTTCGGACTTGGAGCTTTTTTATTGCAAGGCTTCTCCTTGATTTCTTTCACTGATGATTGCATTCTCATAATATGTGTAGTATAATTATTTATACAAACCTGAATTTACCGAAGAGACATACGGGAATTCAAAAGGAGTTGCTTCTATGAAAAAGAATATAGGTTTATTAATCATTGCTCTGTTGTTATGTACGTTACTGACTGCTTGCGGACATCAGCACAAGTGGAATGAAGCGACCTGCAAGGCACCTAAGACATGTGAAGGTTGCGGTGCTACAGAAGGTACAGTAACAGACCACAGCTGGAAGGATGCCGACTGTGAGACACCTAAGACCTGCGTGGATTGCGGTATCACAGAAGGTACTGCACCGGGTCACAACTGGAACGATGCTACCTGCCAGGAACCCCAGAGCTGTACGGAATGCGGTGCTACGGAAGGTGCTGCGTTGCCACACGATTACAGCCAATGGGGAGAAGCAAAGCAGGATTCTTCAGGTAAGTGGATTTTCAGCCGCAGCTGCTCATATTGCGGCGATGTACAGACAGAAGAAACCGACGGTCCCGGTATGCGTTGGGATCACGGCTCTGCAGGATACGTGGAAGGCACAACCCTGATTGTTTCTGTATTCGCTGATGATGTCGGCACCGCTTGGGATTTCACAACCGAGGAGGATTGCGCTACCCGAGACCTTGTGTTAACCAATCTGGAGTCCGCTACTACTTGGCTTAACCGACAAATCGGTGTTTACGGTGTAGAAGCTAATTTCATCTTTGACTGGGAAGCAAATCCCGATCTGTACTACACCTATGATTTCGAAGATATGTACCTTATAAGAGACGATGTAGGTGTCAACAAGGTGCAGGAAGAATATATTATGAATAACATCCCCACTGAAAAGCTCAAGGAAAAATATCAGGTAGAGGACATCATTTATATGTTCTACTTCAATACTGACGAAAACAGCGATGTATCCTCTTGTGCGGCATGCGACATCGTAAACAAGAAAACTGAAACTATCAGTATTTTCGTCCGTAACGCTAATTCCAACGGCTTCGACTATGTTTCGGCAGCCACTCTCGCACACGAGATTATGCACTGCTTCGGTGCATACGATCTGTACTACGCTTCGGAAACCATTCCTCAGGAATATGTGGATTACTGCAAAAGAACAGCTTCTATGGATATTATGCACTCAACAAACCGAGGCTCAACAGTTTTACATCTGTTCACTCCCCTTTCTGCCTACTATATGGGTCTGATTGACAGCTGTGACGAGGCAACCGACTGGGGACTTGGTAAAAGTACCTTCTCGGATTGATATTTAACAAAAAGCACTTCTTGCGAAGTGCTTTTTTTAATGCAATGTATCTTAAGGTCTCCACTGACAGCTTTTCATATCAACTGCAGTACCGATAAAGCTTACTCCCTCACCAAGGAGAAGCTCTTTTTGTATATTCTCTCCCCCGAAGGCGAAGGATGGAGAAAGCCTCCCCTCTTTTGTCACCACACGGTGGCAGGGAATACTGTCAGGGTCAGGGTTTACGTGGAGTGCGTACCCGACAACCCTTGACCAGCGTGGGTTTCCCGCTAAAAGTGCAATCTGTCCGTAGGTGGCTACCTTACCTTTCGGTATAAGTCTGACCTGTTCATATATCTTCTCAAAGGTATTCATTTTCCGCCTCCTTTTTTTCATATTGTACCACTGATTTACAAAAAAATAAACAAAACATATTGACTTTTATTTTCTTTGAAGGTATAATTCCATTCGCAATCCAAAATAAGTGGTGGAGTCTGTCATAGAATACAATAGTATTCTATTTGTTATGGGTTGTAGCTGTTCTTTATTTGTGTACCCAAAATAAAGGCTGTTCTGACAGAATCCGTATTGTACGGGTTCTTATTTTTTTGTACAGACACGCCCGAAGTATATTACTTAAGGAGTTGTCAGAATGAGTCCTATCACAATCACTGCTCTGATTATCTTTGCCGTTACATATGTTCTTATGTTGGCATTTCAGAAAATCAGACCACACATCACCGTTGCTTCAGCACTTATTTTTGTTGTCCTCGGTGTCATCGCTTCTGTTAATCCGAATCTTTTCGGCGAAGGCTTTTTCGCTGTAGGTGACGGAAGCTACAGCTATTCCGTTGCGAATGCGCTTTCCGAAATTGACTGGAACATTATTATGATGATTGCAGGCACTATGGGTACAGTGTATCTTTTCATCGAATCTAAAATGCCCCAGCTTATGTCGGATATTCTTATTTCCAAGATGCCTAACGTAAAATGGGTGGTTGTTGCCCTCTCCCTTTTCGCCGGCATCGTTTCAGCCTTTGTTGATAATGTTGCAACAGTACTTATGATCGCACCTGTTGCCCTCGCCTTCTGCAAAAAGCTAAACATCTCTCCCGTACCCTCTATTATCTGTATCGCAATTTCATCAAATCTTCAGGGTGCGGCTACACTTGTAGGCGATACAACCTCAATCCTTCTTGCAAAAGCCGCTAACCTTGACTTCTCAGACTTCTTTGTTCACGACGGTCATGTGGGTATGTTCTGGGTTGTTCAGGCAGGTGCTGTGGTCAGTGCATTTATTATCCTGTTTATGTTCCGTAAGGACAAGGATAAAATAGTATTCGAAGGCAAAACAAAGGTCGAGGATAAATTCCCCACCTTCCTTCTCGTCGGTACTGTGCTTGCTCTGATTGCCGTTTCCTTCATTCCTTATAAGGATGCTGCAGCAGAAGGTCAGTTCTACAAGCCCGACATCACAAACGGTATTATCTGTATAGCCTTCTTCCTCATAGGTGCAGTACGAGAGCTTCTGATAAAGAAAAACAAGGAAATTGTCAAAAATGCATTCAAGGAAATCGACTATTATACAATCGTTCTTCTCACAGGTCTTTTCGTTGTAATAGGCGGTATCAGCAGTGCGGGTGTTATTGATGTTATCGGCGATACCATAGCTTCACTCGGCGCCGGCTCACCCTTCGTTGTTTATACAATCATCGTCTGGATGAGCGTTATCCTTTCAGCCTTTATAGACAATATCCCCTACACCGCCACAATGCTTTCCATCGTGCCCGTTATAGCTTCAGGTATCGGTATGAATCCCATTCCTCTCTACTACGGTCTTCTTTGCGGTGCTACACTCGGCGGAAATCTTACCCCTATCGGTGCATCTGCAAATATTACAAGTATCGGTATTCTCAGAAAAGAGGGGTACGAGGTCAAGGCTACAACCTTTATGAAGTACGGTGTACCCTTTACATTTGCGGCAGTTATTACCGGATACCTTCTTATCTGGCTTATCTGGGCATAACACCCTATAGGCAGGACAAAATATATACACAGGCTCTCCGTTTTCTATACGGAGAGTTTGCTATGTGATTTTAAACAAAACTCAATTAAAATCTTTAGCAAGTTTGTATAAGTTTATTCTTGCCTTTATTATGTATAAGTGATAAAATCTTCAAGGCTTATAAAATAGTATAATATATAAATATCAGGAGGTTATATTATGAGCTTATTAGGCGGAATCATTTCACTCAGCAATCTCTACACCCTGCTCTTCGTTGTGTTTGCCGTTCTTCTCGGCGGTTATGCACTCGGCAGAATCACCGTAAAGGGTATCTCACTCGGTGACGCAGGCGTTTTCATCGTTGCTCTTCTTCTCGGTGCTCTTGCATTCAAGGTTGACGAAACAACAGGCGCTCTCAACTTCTTTGCATCAAAGACACCCTACGACTTCAGCAGCGGTCTTTCACTCGTTGAAGGTCTCGGTCTCGTTCTCTTCGTAACATCCGTAGGCTTCATCGCAGGTCCCAAGTTCTTCGGCAACTTTAAGAGAAACTTCAAGTCATACGTACTTCTCGGTGTTATCATCATCCTTGCAGGCGGTCTTGCAGCAGCAGGCTGTATCGGCCTCGGTGAGGTAATCGGCTACGGTGCTTCAATCGAGGAGCAGGACGGCTTCGTTGCTATGATTGTAGGTCTTCTTTCAGGCTCACTTACATCAACTCCCGCTTTCTCAGCTGCTAAGGCTACTGTTGATCCCGCTTATCAGGGTCTTGTTTCAGTAGGTCACGGTATTGCTTACATCTTCGGCGTTGTCGGCGTTGTTCTCTTCGTTCAGCTCGTTCCCAAGCTTTCAAAGGCTAACATGGAGGAAGAAAGAGCAAAGCTCGTTATCAAGGAAGAGGGCAAAAAGAAGGAATACAAGGGCAAGCTCTTCCACATCGACCATATGGGTATTGCAGCCTTTTCTCTTGCAGCAATCATCGGTGCAATCCTCGGTGCAGTTAAGATTCCCCTTTCAGGCGAAGGTCTTTCAGGCACCTGCTTCTCACTCACAACAACCGGCGGCTGCCTTCTTGTAAGCCTTGTACTCGGTCACTTCTCACGTATCGGCAAGATCAGCATTATGCCTGAGCAGAGCACTCTCAAACTCTTCCGTGAGCTCGGTCTCGTACTCTTCCTCGTTGGTGCAGGTATCCCCGGTGGTGCAGAATTCGTTGAGAACTTCGATATCATGTACTTCGTATACGGTATCATTATGACTATAGTTCCTCTCTTCATCGGCTTCCTTTTCGCAAAGTACGTTCTCAAGCTCAGC
>JAFZFT010000097.1 GCA_017555765.1 Clostridia bacterium
GCGGCTATTCGCAATATAAAGACGGTAAAATTACATTCAGCATTTATATAAACTGAGAATCAGCGCGTTTTGGTGACTTTTGGGCATCGTCGCTGAAGCGCCACCGGTGGTGGATAAAGCGAGGCGAGGATGGCGCAGCGGTCAAATTTCATAGGCGCTCCAAGCCGTAATGAAATTTGGGAACCGCAAGAGGGATAGGCAAAAGTAACGCCTCCGGCGAGGGAGGTTATAATTAATGAATTGCCTGACGGCATGAATTGGCTTTGCCATGAATTGCACCGATAGTGCATGAATTGAAGCTGCGCTTCATTAAATAGTGCAGAAGAAAAGTCCTCTGCACTATTTTTATGGGCGGCAGGTGAGTGAAGATTCACTTCTGACCAAAACGCGTACAAAAAAATGAAAAATCATAAATGAGCAAATGCTATGAAAATCGAAGAAAAACGAAGAAAAAACGAGCTTTGAAAATGTAAATTAAAAAAGTTGAAAAAAGGGGTTGACAATATACCCGACTTATGATAATATATCCGAGCATTAAAAATAAATTATTGGAGGAAAAAGTTATGTCAACTTACATGCCCAAGGCTGGCGACATCACTCGTCAGTGGCACATCATTGACGCTGAAGGCAAGACACTCGGCGCTGTAGCTGCTAAGGCTGCTGAACTTCTCAGAGGCAAGCACAAGGTTACATTCGCTCCTCATGCTGACTGCGGCGATCACGTAATCATCATCAACGCTGACAAGTTCATCCTTACAGGTAAGAAACTCGATCAGAAAATGTACTATCATCACACAGGCTATATCGGTAACATGAAGAAGGTTAAGTACTCAACACTTATGAGAACAAAGCCCGAATTCATCGTAACAAAGGCTGTTAAGGGTATGATCCCCGATACAGTTCTCGGCCGTACAGCAATGACAAGACTTCGCGTATATGCAGGCGCTGAACATCCTCATGCAGGTCAGGCTCCTGTTGCAGTTGAATTCTAATAGAAAGGGAGGAAAAGAATAATGTACGAAACAACACCATTCTTCTATGGCACAGGTCGTAGAAAGAAGTCAGTAGCAAGAGTACGTGTATATGCAGGTACTGGTAAAATCACAATCAACGACAGAGATATCGACGATTATTTCGGTCTTGAAACACTTAAGCTCATCGTTCGTCAGCCTCTCAATCTTACAGGTACAACTGAGAAGTTTGACATCGTTTGCCGCGTTTCAGGCGGTGGCGTAACAGGCCAGGCTGGTGCTATCCGTCACGGTCTTTCAAGAGCTCTTCTTCAGTATGACGAGGCTCTCAGAGCTGAACTCAAGAAGGCTGGCTTCCTCACTCGTGACCCCAGAATGAAGGAAAGAAAGAAGTACGGTCTCAAGGGCGCACGTCGTGCACCTCAGTTCTCAAAGAGATAATCACTTATCTTACAGAGTATTCAAAAACCCCGAAACCATCACGGTTTTCGGGGTTTTACTTTTGCTCAAAAATCTGCTTTGGTGCAAACTTGGTGCAAGTTTTTTAAAACCCCTTTGACTATCAAAAGTCAAAGGGGTTTTATCTTCTTTATGCCCAATGTAATTCGTAGTAATACCACTTGTCTGTTATCTTCTTAATAAAACACCAATCGGTACCATTGTTAGGTTTTCCAAAATATGTACCTCCGTCTGCTTCATATCTTTCGCCTAAATTACCACCTGCGTAAAAGTCGGGAACTTCAATATCATTGTTGGCAGTGTAATAGTATCCGTAATAAACACCACCGATACTAACCCCTGCCGTTTCATAATCAAAAAACTCAAGTTCTTTTTCGGGCGAAAGAGTATCAATGTTTTCTAAAACATAACTAGATATTTCATCATATTTTTCGGTTGATACGGTCATTCCTCCGCAAGATACAAAGCTGACCATTATCAACATTGCAATCAGTATCAGCAAAAGGTTTTTCATTATATGCACCACTTTACTTTTTAAAGTTAATCGTTCTTTGTGCCATAGCCAAAAAACTTATTCCATGATTCCGAAACCTCTTTCGGGTCTCTGATCTCGTATAAAATTCCGTTTTCATCCAAAGAGTAAATATTCTTAAAGCAATCAGGCATTTCGTTATATTGCTTTTCTAACTGTGCATTAAAGGTTTGAAAGCATTCATAGTTATATTTTCCGATAAGATACTGCATTAAAAAAGCAGAGCGCAGACTTTCATATTCCTGATAAGCGCAAGGTGTGTGATTAGGTATTTTAATAAGCAGCTCCAGCATCTTTTTCATCAGAACTTCGACTTCCTTTTCGGTTGCATAAGCTGCATATCCCCTTACTGCGGTCATTTTCATATCAATATGTCTTTCTTTTTTAAATGCACGCAAGAAAAACTCTTTTCCGTCATCAGGCAATTCAAGTGCCAGCTTTTTGAGAATTTGATTTCTCACAAAAAGGTCTTTCGAACTAAAATATTCCTCTGTGATATTTTCCATTTAAGCATCCCCCTGTCATTTTCAACGGTTAATAGCAATAATGTCTTTGAGTCATCATATCACATAAATATGAATTTTTCAATGTATAGGCTATCTTCTTGAGTCATAACGATTCTTAATAGAATCATTATGACTCTTTTTCTTTATATAAGATTCTTATTAATCATGATGATTAATATAAGCATTATGAGTCTTTGTCTTAAACATAGAGTAATTAGGGTTATGAAGATTGTTAAAGGAATAAAGAATCCTTGCTTATCTTTCACTCCTCTGCAGGAAACTGCGGAGGAGTTTTTTCTTTTACACCACTTCGGGCAAAACAACAAAAGACAGAGGTCTCCCTCTGCCTTTCACAAATTATACAATACCCATACCGATTTCAACAACCAGAGCCACGATAACAACGAGTGCCGAAATGATAAAGCCGTGAATCATAGGACGGATGCCCGACTTTTTAAAGCTTGCGAATGATGTGTTGAGTCCTATAGCCGCAAGAGCGCTGACCATAAGGAATTTGCTTACAGTTTTTGTGCCGCTTACAATTTCCGAAGGTACTGTAAAAACACTTGCAACAACGGACATAGCCACAAAGCCGAGAATAAACCAGGGAAAAATCTTTCTGATGCTGAAGCTTGCCTTCATACCCTCTGCGTTTTCGCTGTTTCTCTCTGCTTCCTTCTTTTTAAGACGAAGCTGAATGAAGGCAAAGGCAACAACCGTAGGAATAATCGAAAGTGTTCGTGTTAATTTTACCATAGTAGCAAAGTCGCCCGCCGCTTCAGAGAAGGCATAGCCTGTTGCAACAACAGATGAGGTGTCATTTACCGCAGTACCCGCCCATATGCCGAAGGCTTCATCACCCATACCTATGGCTCTGCCCATTATGGGGAAAAGAACTATCATTGCCATATCAAAAAGGAAGGTTGCAGACAAAGCATAGGCAACATCATCGTCATCCGCTTCAATTACTGATGAAACCGCCGCAATAGCTGAGCCGCCGCAGATACCCGTACCCGCCGAGATAAGATTTGAAAGCTTCCAGTTAAGTCCGAGAGCCTTACCGATGAAATATCCGCCGCCGAAGCAGGTAAGAAGGGTAAAAATCATAACCGTAAGCGACATTTTTCCGACCTGAAGAACAGTTGTGATATTAAGAGAAAGGCCGAGAAGTATAATCGCAAGCTTGAGAAGCTTCTTTGATGTGAACTTTATACCCTTGGCGAAAATATCCGTTGATTTAAGAATTGCGTTGAGTATCATACCGATAAACATAGCAATAACAGCCGAACCGATAAGATGAACCGGCAGAAGACTTTCGAGCCACATTGCAAAAGCGGCAATCAGAGCTGAAAGCGCAATTCCCGGGAAATATTTTATTATTTTCATAAGCCGAAACCTCTTTTTTATAATATCCGATGTATTATATCACCCGATACCGCCTTTTTCAATCGTCAAGAGAAAAAAACCTGTTTTTCCGTACTTTTTATAAAAAAAGCCTTGACTCTCACGTTACGTCATAGTATATAATTGTAGCCGTGAGGTGATAAAATGAAAATGCAGATCAAGGATTTTGCCGCCGCCTGCGGTGTAAGTGTGCGCACACTTCATTATTACGATGAAATCGGCTTGTTAAAACCAAGCTTCATTGATAAAGGTACTGGCTACCGTTATTACGACGACAGCTCTCTTATCCGTATGCAGGAGATTCTCTTTTACCGTGAGCTTGATTTTTCTTTGAAAAGCATCGCTGAAATACTTTCCTCACCCGACTACAATAAAGAAAAAGCACTCGTCGGGCAGAAAAAGCTTCTCACTCTCAAAAAGGAGAGGCTCGAAAGACTCATTTCTGCAGTCGACAGTGCTATGAAAGGAGAAATTGTTATGAAAGTCTTTGATAACAGTGAATTTGAAAAATACAAAACCGAAGCCAAGGAAAAATGGGGCGCCACCGAAGCTTACGGTGAGTACTCGGAAAAGACAAAGGACTACACTGCAGAAAAGTGGAGCAATGTAGCCGAGGGACTCGATGCAATTATGGCAGACTTCTCTCAGTATATGAAGGAAGGCTATTCCCCCAACTGCAGTGAGGCACAGAGCCTTGTCAAGTCGCTTCAGGAGTACATCACCGAAACGAGCTACACCTGCACAAAGGA
>JAFZFT010000098.1 GCA_017555765.1 Clostridia bacterium
CTTGATGTATGTGCAAACACCTACCTTATAGGTTGAGCCGGGCTTGAGACCTTCAACTGTATAAGTGTTTGTTGTAAGCTGCTTAACAAGCTTTGTCTCAGTCTTTGTAGCGTAATCATAAAGGAATACCTGATAGCCGAGTGCAACAGGATCCTTATCGAAGCTGATATCAACACTTGTGCTTGTGAGGTTTGAAGCCTTGAGGTTTGCTACCTTATCTGTTACTGTGGTGAAGGAAAGATAGCTTGTCCATGCGCCGTAAGCAGTCTTGCCGTTAACAGATGCATAGCCTCTTACTTTTACCTTATAAGCTGTACCTGCCTCGAGACCTGTAAGAGTTACGGAATTCTTTGTTGAGTATGAATACTTCTTTGTGTTGTAGTTGTAAATCTGGTACTTCTTTACACCGCTTACTGCACCCCATGAAAGAGTACCACTGTTTGCAGTTGTCTTTGTTACCTTGAGTGATGTGGGAGCAAGGAAGCCGGGTGTAGCGTTGATTGTTGTGTAAGAGCCGTAGTAGTTCTTGCCGCTGTACTTATAATATGCAGCAATACGGAACTTATAGGTTGTACCTGCATAGAGGCTCTTTACTGTAAGTGATGAGCCTGTTGTTGTGCCGCAGTTTACGTAAGCCTTCTTTGCGTCACTGTAGCGCTGAACAAGATAGCCTGTTGCACCTGAAACCTTTGTCCATGTGAACTTGAGTGATGAACCGCCTGCAAGCTGTGTAGCCTTGAAGTTTGTTACTGCTGCGGGTACTGACTTAACAGTAACCTTTACCCATGAGCCGTAGGTAACCTTGTTAAAAAGGCCCTTGTCAAAGCTACGTACATAAAGGTAGTATGTCTTACCGGGGGTAAGCTTTGCAGTGTATGTTGTGGTGTTTTTGCCGTTGATTGTAACGGTTGAGCTGTACTTGCCGCCTGTGTATGAGCGGTACTGATAACCGTCTGCACCTGAAACAGCTTTCCATGTGAGTGTTGCGGATGTAGCATTGACATTTGTTGCCTTAAGTCCGGTAACGTTACCTACTGCAAATGCAACAAGCATTGTACCTGAGACAAGAATGAAGCAGAATACCAATGATAAAACCGCTTTGAATGACTTTCTCATTTTAATTACCTCCTGAAAATTATCTATAAAAATTGCCCATGCAAATTTTTACCTTATGAATAAGTATGTTGCTGTGTAAACCTGTGTGAAGCTGTACTGCTGACCGTCAAGTGTGAAGGAAACGGTAAGAGGTACTGTAACAGTGACATTGTCTAAAGTGCCGTTCTGTACCTTTGCGGTAACCTCAGCAGTGCCGTATGACTCCTCAGCAAGGATGAAGCCTTCGTTTTCCTCAGCTACTTTTTCCCATTCGCCAAAGCTGAAAAGCTCCCCAGCCTTGTCGCCACTGAGAGTGAAGCCTATACTGTAGCCGTTGCCGTCCTCGTCGAAGGCAGTTACCTCTGCATCGGAGAAGCTGAGTCCGAGCTGACCGCAGCGAAGGATTTCGCCCACAGTAAGACCGTTTCTGTCCTTGCCCTCCGAAATATAAGAGTAAACTGTACCCGACATTTCGGTTGATGTGATAACACCCTCGTAAAGCTCACTGTTCTCACCCTCAAAGCCGCTTGTTCCGTAAAGAGAGATTATTACTAAGCTTTCCTCACCGGACGCTGCCTCGCTATAAGCCTCTATGAAGCCCTCGAAGCCTTCTTTTTCGTCAGAGGGTCGGTCGTTTGTTATAACACTCAGCGGTGTCTTGCTGATGTAGCCGTAAATAGTACTGCCGCTCTTAACGGAGTATGCCTTTATCTTGAAAAGATATTCCGTACCCGGCTGCAGACCTTCAACAGTACAGTAATTGACTGTGGGGTCTTTTATCTCAGCGACAGTTTCGTAGCTTCCCGTACCCTTATCAACGCTTACGGTGTATCCCGCTGCACCCTGAAGTAAATCCCACTCAAGGGTTACCTTTGAGGTGTAAAGTGAGTTTTCCCTTACGGAAAGTCCGCTCACGTAATCGGGTCTTGTATAAGCCTCTGTAAGAGGCGAATATGAAGCGTTGAAGGTGGTGTCGCCGCTCTTCATATAAGCTCTTACCATAAAGGTATATGAGGTGTCGGGGTTAAGACCTGATACCTTATAGGAAGTCTTTGTTGTAGCGCCTATTGATGTATATTTCGAAGTTTCGGGATTGTAGAAATAGAGCTTGTATCCCGTTGCAAAGTCCACTGCAGACCAGCTGAGATTGATATAGTTGTGTGCCGGCTTTGCGGTAACTGCCGTTACCTTACCGAGCTTTGCGGCATATGCCTTGCAGGTGGGTGAGCCTTCTGCGTTGCACACTGCATCGCCGACCTTTGCGTAAGCATAAACCTTATAATAATCGCAGGAGCCTGGCTTGAGTCCTGTAATCTTAAGGCTGTTGCCGCTTATGTTCTTATATAACTCGTACTTCTTGGTGGTTGAGTTATATCTGTAAACCTTGTAGCCTGTTGCATCCTTGACCATTTCCCATGTGAGAGTATATGAGTCGGGAGTTGCATTTGTTGCGGTAACAGAAGTAACCTTTCCGAGCTTTGCGGTATATGCCTTGCAGGTGGGTGAAACCTCAGCATAATATACGGAGGTGCCGACCTTTGCGTAAGCATAAACTCTGTAATAGTCATACGAGCCGACCTTGAGATCTGTAAGCTTGAGGCTGTTGCCGCTTACACTCTTATAGCTCTCGTACTTCTTGGCAGTTGAGTTATACTTGTAAACTCTGTAGCCCGTTGCACCCTTTGTCTTTTCCCATGTGAGGGTATATCCGTCGAGGGTTGCATTTTCAACAGAGACCTTGGTGACCTTTTCGGGTATAACCGTAATCTTATAGGTAGCGGAAACCTTGCTTCCGTCCTTTGCGGTAGCGGTGATTGTTGCTGTACCCGCACCCACTGCAGTAACCTTACCCTTTGAGTTAACAGTTGCAACCGCAGTATTGTCGGAAGTGTATGTAACCGATGAGTTATATACCTTTTCGGGAGAGACGGTATAAGTAAGTGTAACAGTGCCGCCCGGTGTAAGCTTTGCCGTACTGCCGCTGAGCTTAAGCTCTGACACATAGCGGTACGCCATATTGACATCCTTAAGAGAACCGATACGCTTTTCGGCATAGGAGTCCTTTACAACATAAACCGTAAGGTCACTGTGACAGCCAACAAACACATTGTCGCCGATAACTGTTGTATTTTTAGGAATGAACACCTGCTTGAGGTTAGAGCAGTACCAGAAAACCGCATCGCCCATCATAGTGACACTGTAAGGTATATTGATCTTTGTCAGTGCGGTACACTCGTTGAAGGCCGCCGTACCGATTACCTTGACCGTGGTGGGAATGGTAACACTTTTCATTGTCCTGTTCGCCCAGAAGGCCTCGTTGCCTATGGCTGTAACCTTGGCCGAGCCTACCTTTGAAGGTATTTCAACATCGGTTGCCTTGCCCTTGTACTCCTTAAGAGTAGCGCTTGTTCCGTCAACGGTGAAGACAAAATCACCTGATTTAACCTCATTTACTGCACTTGCAGAGAGGAAAAATACGGAGCAGAAGCAGGAAACCACAAACAAAAACAGGAGTATTTTATTCGCTTTTTGCTTCATTCACAGAAACCTCCATCATAATTATGTGTCCATTATAACACAAACGCAGTTAAAATACAATTATATATAGGAATTTTTTCAAATAGTTACACAATATTAATCTTTAGACAAAAAAGTCCTTTTCTGACACTTACGCAGGGTCATATACTCCCCCTTCACCTCTTTACATTTCTTCCGTACTGTGATATTATAAGCCAAGCAAGAAGTTGAAGGAGTGATACTATCAGCAGTAAAGGTAAATCGGTTATCCCCGTTTGTGTGTTCGGATTTCTGTCAAATCTCACTCTTTTTATTATCAAGCTCTATGTGGGACTTTCCTGCAACAGTATAAGCATCTACTCCGACGGTATAAACAATATGTTTGACGGTCTTTCGGTGCTTCTTACCGCACTGTGCCTGGGCTTTTTCGGCAAAAGTCTTCTTATCGGCACCTCGGCGGCGGTCAGAAAAACCGAGGAGCTTCTTTCTCTTATACTCAGCACCCTCGTTTTCATAAGCGGTATTTATTTTGCCTATACCTCTCTTGAAAGACTTATTTATCCCACGCCCATATGGTTCAGCATGAAATATCTTTACCTTCTTATGGGCACTGCACTTTTCAAGCTCATTATGTTCCTTGTGTACCGCAGGGCAAACCGAAGGCTTGACTCTCAGGTTGTAAAAATTATGAGCGTTGACTGTATACTCGACTTTTTCATCACCGCAGTCACGATCATATCCCTTTTCGTTTCGGCAAGGGGAAGCTTTTCCCTCGATGCCTTCTGCGGACTTTTCATAAGCACCGTCATAATCATAAGTGCGGTAAAGGGACTTTTCGACTTCATCAGAAGGGTAATCGGCTATGTCCCCGCAGAGAAAAGAGAGAGACTCGGAGAAATTCTCTCAGAGGGCGGCATCGACCTCAGCCGCACCGATGTGTTTTTCGCGTACGAAAGCGAGGTAACAGGCTATATCAGCTTTGAAAATTCTCACGAAAGAGAAAAGGCAGAGCTTTTATACGGCAGAATCAAGGAAGAAACAGAGATAACTCTGAAAACAGTAATAAAACAAAAAGGAGAAAATTAAAATGGACGAAAAAATCACAGCTACAGAAGAAATTACCGCCGAAGAAAATACAGCGACAACAGAAAAGAAGCCCAAAAAGTCAAAAAAGCGTAAGCTTGCAAAAAAGATATTTTTAGGTCTTCTCACTGTAATTATTGCATTTTTCACAATCACAACAATTATCACAGTTGTCAGCCAGAAGGCAAACGTAGAAAAGGCAAATTCCTTTGAGGCAGTTGAGTATGAGGCTCAGCTTGTGCCCGAAAAGGATGTAGACGGCAACTGGACCTTCACCACCGACCGTGATTTCAAGGTGCTTCAGCTTACTGACGTACACATCGGCGGCGGCTGGATGTCAGCGAAAAAGGACGGTATGGCTATGAATGCGGTTGCAACTATGATTACTGCCGAAAAGCCCGACCTCGTTATCGTAACAGGTGACGTCGGTTATCCCGTACCCTTCCAGGCAGGTACTCTCAACAACAAGCTTTCTGCAGAGGTCTTCGCAGAGCTTATGGAAAGCCTCGGCATTTACTGGACTATCGCCTTCGGTAACCACGACACAGAGGCATACAGCTACTTTGGCAGAGAGGATATTGCTGAATTTTACTCACAGGAAAAATACGCTCACTGTCTCTTCCTCGCAGGTCCTGATGAGGTTGACGGCTACGGCAATCAGATTATCAACGTAAAAAACAGTCTCGGTATTATCACACAGACACTCTTCGTTTTCGACAGCCATTCTTACATCGACGGCGACTTCCTCGGCATTATGTGGAAGTACGATAATATCCACGAAAATCAGGTGCAGTGGTACAAAGACAGCCTTGCTTCACTCAACGCACAGAATAACGCACTCTTCAAGGAAATGGACCTTGAGGAAAGCTCAGATATCAAGTCAGCCGCCTTCTTCCATATCCCTCTCACAGAGCAGAAGGATGCATGGTACGAGTATGTTGAAAACGGCTTTGAGGACACAGAGAATGTGAAATATCATTACGGTGTTGCAGGTGAAAGCGGCAAGGTTGTTTACAGCGGTGTCAAGGAGGATAACCTCTTCGAGACAATGGCAGAGCTCGGCTCAACAAAGGCAGTTTTCTGCGGTCACGACCACTACAACAACTTCTCAATCGAATACACGGGTATCAGACTCACCTACGGTATGAGTGTTGACTACCTTGCATATCCCGGCATTTATAAGGAAGGCTCACAGCGTGGCTGTACAATCATTGAATTCAGCCCCGACGGCACCTTCGACTGTCACGCTGAAAACTACTATCAGGACAAGTACACCTCTCTTTATGATAAGGAGCCTGTTGTAATGCAGGAAATCACTCAGCTTCAGGAGATTGAGGCGAAGTAAGAGTAGTCAGTAGTAAGCAGTCAGTAGTCACACGCTACTGAGGTTCAATAGCCGACGCGGTGGAAAACAGATAAAACAGAAAGTGTCGTCCGCGCGGGAAAGGCACCACACTAACAAAAACGTTGCCCGCTGCGGAAACTGCAAACGGAGGGCGGGTGATCTGTCAGGGAGTAGTAGAATTTAATAATAACTACCTTTCTCGGCAGACATCACTGTTGGCTCGCTGACCTAGTTTGCTGTTGAAGGCGGACTATACGTATATTCTGAAAATGTCAAGCCGTGTCTACAAAAAAGAGCGCTTTGCATCCTTTGTCGCTCAGGACAACAGCAATTATTTGCTCCGAAGGAGCCACCATAGCCTTGCCTCTCCTGAAAGGAGAGGTGTCGCCCGTAAGGGTGACGGAGAGGTTCGTGCCATAGCGGCATGAGCGTTACCGCGGCTGAAGTCTCATTGAAACATTAAGATGAAAAAATCCCCGCCACCTACCATACAATACATCCGCCTTTTAGCGAAAACAAAAAAGCAAAACGGCTCCCGTTTGGGGAGCCGTTTTCAGTTATCCGAAAGCTGATTTATTATTGCTTCGGTGAGGAATACCGCTGAAGCGAGGGGTGTAAACTTAAGATACCGCCTGAATCTTTCCCGCTTTTCTTCGTCGGGAAAATTCAGCGTTACACTTTTGCCGTCAAGCTCCATATTCACCCTCGAGGGTGTCCCCGCAACAGTAAGAAGGGAATACTCTCTCAGATAGATATTGTAGGCGGTTTTCTGCGAGGCGGTAAGAGTACCGCAAAGGAAGATTATCACACAGGCAATCACCGTGTTTGCAAAGCAGAAGTATGCAAGCTGCTTTTTGGCTTCTTTATACATTTATTCACTGTACTCCTTTAAAATATCGATAAGGGCAACGCCGAGACATTTGCCCGAATACACCGCCTCCTCAAGAGTATTGGCATCAGAGCCCATTTCCACAAGAAGAGAGCAGTGGGTCAGATTCATATTATAGCTTCTCGGACAGAAATAAAGAGGTCTTGTGATGCCCTCGAAGTTTTCCTCAAGGCTTTGCTGAAGCTGAAGAGCAAAGGCAAGATTATACTCCCAATCGGGGAGATTTGTTATGCCGTTACCCTCCTCCTGACAGCCGCTTATTATCATAATCTGCGCCGCCTTCTTGCCGTTTATTTCGGCAGTAGGCGCTATTTTTGTGCCGTCACTGCGGTGTATCGCATCCCGATGAAGGTCAAGGGTTATCTGTATCGACGGATATTCCTTCAGGTAGTCCTCAACCGTTTTTCTCGAGCGGGAATAAGCTCCCGAATAGGGATTGTCGTGTATATCCGTAACGTGGATTGTCTTGTATCCCGCCCTTTCAAGCTCCTCGCACAGAGCCTTTCCCACACGCACCATATTAAGCTCCTCTTTACTTGTCCTCGTCAGCGCACCTACTGCGTAAAAGTCACGGTCGAGTATCTGATAGGTCTCTGTAGTGTGGGTGTGATATACAAGTACGGCGGGCTTACTTTTATCAATACTCAGGTCCAGACTCTCTTCAAGCTTCGCCTTTATATCAAGTTCGGTCTTATTTGTGTTTTTTACCCGTACCTTGCCGTAGGAATCGGTCACACCGTCATTTTTATATTTATAATCGGAGATGTCTCCGTCCTTTTTATCCTTGTCAGCACTCTTTTCAGCCGACTTCATCACTGCAAGAATATCTCCGTCGGTATCGGTAAGAGAGGCACTGGCAGCATCCTCTGCTTCCTTCTCTTCAGCTGCTGCCTCCGTACTCTCCGTCACCTCAGGTACGGCGACAGTAACCTCGGGCACAGTAGTCTCTGCGGGGATTACAGCCTCACTGAAAACATAATCCGCACCCGTGTATTCCGAAGGTACCTCATTTTCCCTTTCGTACACGTAAAAATTACTCTTGGCAGAAAGAAGCACCGCCTTGCTGAACAGTGAAAACAAGCTAATATCATAAAGCCTCAACGTACCGAGACAGAGTATCAGGCCGAGAATTACCACCGTTATTTTTGTAATAAGCTGTTTTTTATCTGCCATACTTTTACCTTCTCCCGAAAAAGATATATTACCAATCTATTCTGCAGAAGGGATAAAAATTACGCCATAATTGCAAAAAGGTCCTCCGTAGGGATATGAGGCTGCATTGCCTTGTTTATCCCCATTGCAATGAAGGTTGCGGCACGGGATATCACACTGTCAATCTCCTTGGGGGTTACCATCATCCCCCGCTCACCCCTGAGGTATTCCGCCTTTACCCTTTCGTCAACGGAAATACCCGCCCTCTCGATAAAATCGAGGGTCATAGTTACTCCGTCAACCACAGTCGGTACTCCTATGGCGATTACGGGTACGCCCATGCTTTTTCCGTCTATACGGCACCGCTTGTTGCCCACTCCCGCGCCGGGTGAAACTCCCGTGTCGCACATCTGTACTGTTGTACCGAGCCTTTCTGTGCTTCTTGCGGCAAGAGCATCAATTACTATCAGCGCAGAGGGACGGATTTTCGCCGTTATGCCGCTGAGAATTTCAGCAGTCTCTATGCCCGTATTACCAAGCACACCCGGGATTATCCCCGCCACGCTACGAAGAGAGGAAAAGCCTATCGACTCGGCTATTTCGGGTGTTATGTGCCTTGTTGCAAGGAGCCTTTCTATACATTCGGGGCCGAGTGCGTCGGGGGTTATCCGCTTGTTGCCGAGACCTGCCACGAGTACGGTACCCTTTTCGGGAAGAAGTGCAGACACCTCACGAGCGAAGATTTCTATGGCATCGCTTCTCACATCTCCGCTGTCCTTGAGGAAGGGAATTTCAAGGGTGGAATACCTACCCTCGGGCTTTCCGAGTTTTTCTGAGGCTCTTTTGGTTTTTACGGTTATGCGTGAAATTTTCATCCCACATTCCTCGGTACTTTCGAAATTTATGCCGTCCTTGTCCCCGTCGGTTATAGTTTCGTGCCTTTCAAGAGCTAAATCCGTACGAAAATTCAATTTTTTCACCTCAAACTATTGCAATATGCACAATTATGTGTTAGTATTGTTGTCGCTTTAAAAAAAGTATATCCAAATTTGCAAAAATATCTTGAAATTTCTTTAAAAAGATGCTATGATATGCTCTGCATGACACAAGACTAACTAGGAGGTGTAAAAACTATGGCAAACATCAAATCAGCAAAGAAGCGTGTTCTCGTTAACGCAACAAAGCAGGCTCGTAACAAGTCAGCTAACTCAGCTCTCAAGACAGCTCTCAAGAAGGCTAACGTTGCTATCGAAACAAACGCAGCAGATAAGGAAGCTGTTGTAACATACGCAGTTAAGAAGATTGACCAGGCTTGCGCTAAGGGTCTCCTTCACAAGAACAACGCTGCAAGAAAGAAGTCAGCTCTTGTAACAAAGCTCAACGCTTCAAAATAAGCGAAAGTTGAATTTCTGAGATGGGATTTTCCCATCTCTTTTTCTTTGTGTGAAAAGTACGGCCAACAGTGGAGCAGGCTGTGGGGGTGTGCTTTTTCAGCGGTCACCGTGGGCGTCGACCGCTACCGTGACAGACGCTTTCCAAATAACGGATATAATTCTATATCACCAAAAAGGGACGGTCAATGGCCGCCCCTACTATTCCCTATTCCCTAGTCCCTATTCCCTAAAAAAGGCATCCCGAAGGATGCCTTTTTGCTTATTTAGCTTTTCTTGCAGGAAACTCGTCCTCGTCGAAGCCGAGTACTCTTGCAATCTGTACGGGGATTTCACGATTCTTTACAAGGTTACCGCTTGTGAAGCCTGCATCCTCTGCACTTACAAAGAGAGGTACATCCCATCTGTCGTGGTCGCCGCTTGTGAAGTAGTATTCGCCGGTCTCTTCGTTGAGAGTGATTCCGCCTGTACCATGGTCAGCAGTTACAACAACGAGGGTCTCGCCGTCCTTTTCTGCGAATTCGAGTGCAGCTGCAACAGCCTTGTCAAATTCAACAGTACACTTTGTTACGCCCTCCATAACATTGTTGTGAGCGTTCTTATCTATACAAGCACCTTCAACCATAAGGAAGAAGCCGTCCTCGTCTGCAGAGAGAATGTCGATTGCCTTTTCTGTCATTTCAACGATTGAAGGAGTGTTGTACTCATCGGTACAGTTGTAAAGGTCGTCGAAGTTGAACTGTGCGATTGAACGTGAGCCTGCCTCGAGAGCAAACATATCATCCTGATTGTCGATGTATGTCCAGCCGTTAGCCTCTGCCTTTTCTCTGTTGATGCTGTCTGTGTCGCCGCCCCAGATAAGGTCGAGGTCACTTGCGAGCTGATCCTTACAGATCTGACCCTCATTTGTTCTGACGAAGGTGTGAGCTGAGAAGGCTGAGGGAGTTGCACCTGAGGTCTGGTCTGTTGTAACAACGCCTGCTGCCATTCCGTTTGCCTTTGCAAGCTCGGAAAGGTTCATAGGTACATTCATATCGCCGATTGAGAAAAGATCGAAGGGATAAACACCAATGGTGCTGTTGATTACACGTACACCTGTTGCAAGAGCAGTACCGCCCGCTGCTGAGTCGGTGTAGGTATTCATAAATGAGTCGATGTCACTTGAAGCCTTCACGGGCATATCGTTGAGGACAAGGTCAACACCTGTGATTGACTCTGTTGCGGCAATAGTGTTGAAGCTCATACCGTCTCCGATAAGAAGGATAACATTCTTGTACTTACCCTCGGTGTAATCGTCGCTTACGTTACCGACGAGACCCATTGTGCCGAAAAGTGACATTACAAGAGCCATAAATGTTGCAATGAATTTACTGATGATACTCATAGTATTTCTCCTTTTTGGTAAAATATTCTTACAGCTAATTATACACAAAAGTCGCCGGTTAATCAATAACATTCCCGAAAAAATATTCTTTTTTCTTTACCGGTACTTTCATAAGGTCAGCTCTTCGTCAGAAAGGTACGGCATTTGCGAATTTTTTGAAAATTATGACTCTTGCGGTTGACTTTAAACCTTATTATGTTGTATTATATACTATGTATAATAGCAAAATTATTCCCTACTTTATAATATTAAATATAAGGAGGATTTTCCTCGTATGAAAAAACTTATTTCTCTCTTACTGGCAGTGGTTATACTGCTGACCTTCGCAGTATGTCCTCTTGGTGCATCTGCAGTTCTGACGGGATACAACGGTGTCTGGACGGCACTCCCCGGCAACACCCGCTCCTCGTCCCCCGACTATAACTATGCATGGCTCGACAATATTATCGTCAGAGATAATTCTATGGCTGTAACCTCCTCTACAATCGTCCCCAAGCCCGAGGACTACTCAGGCAGCCATACATACGACGAGTTTGTCAAGGAGGTCACTCAGTACAGCGTTCTTTTCGACATCAATGTTGAAACCGTCTCCGCCGCTTACAGAGAGCTCACAAACACAATGTACTACCTCGCAGTTGCTATGGGTATGACCGACGAGCTTCCCGTTATGAGACAGTACATTCAGGATTACGGCATAAAGCTTCCCGACAGAGAGGCCGCTGACGATAAGGCGGTTATCGGTGTTGTATATGCCGCTCTCAAGTACGATGCAGTGTATGTGCTTTACGAAAAGCATGCTGAAATCCCCGTAGGTACAACCCTCGAGGGCGCTCTTGTAATCATACTTGCATCTCTCACCAACACAATGCTCCCCTCAGGTATAAATACTCTCACAGGCTTTTCCGTAAATGTGGTCAAGGACTATGTTACACAGTTTGAGCAGCTTCCCATAAGTGAGAATCCCGATGCCAACGAGGTTTTCCACTGGGCAAAGATAATAACTGCCGCTTCAAGCGATTACAAGGTACCTCTTGCCGCCTACGATGTAGCTACCGACTCACAGAAAACCTACGTTGACTACGCTTACAACGCAACAATAATCGGTACTGTTTATGATGTGACTCTTAATCCGATTCACCTTATTATCGCAAAGCAGAGCGACGATAAGCTTGCTCTTCAGAAGCTTATCCTCCACACAATGCTCACTGAAAGAGAAGTAGCCTTCAGCGATGAGCTTTCAACCGAGGAGCTTTTTGACCTTGCTTGTGAAAACGGCTGTTTTGCTCTTGAGGATGAATTCTACAGTGACATACTCAGCTATGAAATCACCGTTGCCGAAAACTGCGAAAAGCTCTGGTTTACTCCCTTCGCACTTGCTGACCAGCTTGACGGCGGAAGCAACGACTTCGTTTCAATCGACCTTAACGGCACTCTTATGAAGCCCTCCTCAACTGTAGCGGCCGACCTTAACCCCGCTCTCAGACAGGAAGAGGTAATTATGACAGTTGCTTATAACGACGGCATCCGCAATGATGTTGCAGCCTATAAGTTTACAGTTATCAAGGATGCTTCTCTCAACAACAAGCCCACAAGCGATTCAAGCAACGATATGGTTGCAGATATCGAAAACTTTGTAAATACTATCGTACCCGATGACAACGAAAAGGTTTCCCAGGTTGTCGGAAGCGTTTTCGACGGTGTTGACAATCAGATGGCTCAGTCAGGTATTGATGCCGTTATCCCCACAACACCCGAAGGCAATCTTTCATATACAGATCCCTCACTCAATAATAATCCTACTGTTTCCGAGAAGCCCGTCGGCAGTGATTCGGTTACAGACTATTATGATTCCGCTTTCCTTGACGACCTTCTTGCAGGCGTTTACGCAACCGATGAAAACGGAAACATCATAACAACCTTATCCTTCTTCTCACCTTCAGCAAATGACAAGGAGGACCGCTCGGTAATCGAAACCGTTACCGAAGCCGTTAAAGAAAATCCCGAGCTCGTTATAGCTCCCTCTTCACTTCTTACCCTCGGCTCTCTTGCAGGCTTCTACTTCAAGAAAAAGCAGAGAAAGAGCGTTCTTGATGACGACGGTACGGAAGAAAACGAAGAAGAAATATAACACAGCATAAAACTATCAGGAGAGATTAAAAGCAAATGGAACAAAAAATCCTTAAGCTGTTAGGCGTCAAGGGTACCTTCAAAAACGACGTTGTACCTATGATGAACTACAGCAGTGCAAACATCACAATATCTGGTGCAGGCTACGTTGTAAGCCTTTACTACCTCAAGTTCCTCACCGACGTTGTAGGCCTTGATATCAAGCTTGCAGGTCTCGTTATGGGCATAGCTGTTTTCTGGGACGCAATCACAGACCCGATTATGGGTATTATTGCCGACAGAACACGTTCAAAGTACGGTAAGCACAGACGCTACATCCTTTGGGGTATGCCCCTTTTCGTGCTCGCCTTCGCTATGATGTGGAACTCCTACGGTCTTGACGGCGCAGAGAGACCCACACAAGCATTCATTTACTACACTGCGGCATTTATGCTCTATAAAACCGCCTATACAATTATTGACATTCCCTATGTTGCAATGCTTCCCGAGCTTGCTCCCGACTACGATTTAAGAATACAGTATAACTCCGTGGGATACATCTTCAACTCCTTCGGTATGTTCCCCTCCTTCTTCCTCGTTTCGGGTATTCTCGGCTCCTTCGGCTTCGGTACACCTCAGGCAGGTGCCAACAAGCCTATGCTCATTTCAGGGCTTATTCTCGGTGCTGTTTACGGTGTATGTCTTTTCATCACCTTCAAGAAAACAAGAGAGAAGCCCTCACTTGACCTTAAGGTTGAGAAATTTGATGCAAAATACTTCTTCAATGAATATTGGTTTGTTCTTAAAAACAGATCCTTCAGACAGTATTTCGCTATGAGCCTTGCTTACAATGTAGCAACCTTCTTCTACACAACAACTCTTATCTATTATATAGAGTATATTGCAAAGCTCCCCTCATATTATACTCTTTTTACCACAATCGCAGGTGCCTTTGAGGCTGCCTCCTTCCCCCTCAACTATGCACTCACAATCAAGTTCGGTAAGAAAAAATGCGGCACTATCGTAACTCCTCTTATGCTTGCAGGCTTTGCGGTTTGTCTTCTTATGAATCCCACCGCTGAAAATGAGGGCGCACTTATCTGGAAGATTATCCTTATGGCTACCGCTGTTCTTTATCCCTTCGGTAAATCAGGTCTCGGTTATGTTGCCACAAACATTCTTCCCGATATCTCCGACGTTGACGAGGCTATCACCGGCAGAAGACGTGAGGGTGTTATCGGCACCTTCAACACCTTCGTTAAGAAGACTGTTTCCAGCACTATGACCACCATCGTAAGCTTCATTCTCGGCTCCTTCGGTCTTGTTATCGGTAAAGAGCTTGAAGCCTGGGAGAAAGCTAATCCCGGTATGATATATCAGCAGACCGACACTGCAATTCTCGGTGTAAGAATCTGTATCACCTTTGTACCTATAGCCTTTACCCTTATTTCTCTTTTCCTTCTTTACAGATTCAAGATGACAAAAAGCGAGCATTCAATTATCCGTGCCGCAGTTGCTACAAAGCACAAGTACGGCAGTGTTGCTCTCAACGATGAACAGATCAGCATAGTTGAAAAGATTACCGGTCAGACGTACGAAAACACATGGCTCGGCAAAAACAACGGCAAAAAGAGCAAGAATACAGTTGAAATGAACGAGGACGGCGAATATCAGATTCTCATTGATATTGAAAATGAAATGAAGAAAATCAGAAACTCAAAGGAAGGTAAGAAAGCTATGGCTACTACTGTAACTTATGCCGAAACTAAAATCGACATCAATCAGAAGGAACCCAAGGCTCCCGAAAAGGGCTTTATGACCTCACTCAAGGCATTCGTATTCTATCTCATCCAGTGGACATGGGGTCTTCCCGTAAACCTCTTCGGCGGACTTGCATATCTTATCTGCACTAAGCTCTTACACTACCGTTGGCAGCACTTCGGCTATGCAAGAATAGTATACGTACCCTGGAAGGGCGGCGGACTTTCACTCGGTCTTTTCATCTTCGTTAAGGAAAACCATTCAAAGAAGACCTGGACCTATAACACAAGAATCCACGAATACGGTCACACTTGGCAGTGCCTTCTTTTAGGTCCCCTTTATTGGGTTGTAGTTGCTATCCCCTCATTTATCTGGTGCAACTGCTTTGCTAACTACAGAAAGAAGAATAACGTACCTTATGCGGCTCTTTACTGCGAAGCATGGGCAAACTCATGGGGCGAGAAGTTCTCCAAGATGAAGCAGACTCCTGAGCACAAAAATCATAAATAAAAATCAAACGGATTTGCTGTACGGCGAATCCGTTTTTTATTGACACGCATCCAATTCAGATGCTATAATGCTCTCATAACAATAAAAAAGGAGAAGGTTTATGAAAAAAGCAAAAAAGATTATTTCACTTATTCTTGCAGCGGTACTTCTTACATCCTGCGGCATTACCTGCTTTGCGGCAGACGGTACCGGGGACAAGGCAAGCGCTCAGCAGGAATCACCGAATCTTTGGGATAAGGTCTGCGGCTTCTTCGGTAATATAGCAGACAGCATCAAGGCATTCTTCAACAAAGTAATGGGCTTCCTCGGCATCAGAAGCAACTTTACAGGCGGTGACTATACTATTCCCGAAATCGACCTTAGCACCCTCCCTGAGGAACTCAAGGGCACTGAGTACGAATATCTCTACGAGCTTTATACCATCGACGACTCGAATGATTATATGGCTCACCCCGATAGCGTACTTCTGAAGGACGGCAGTATTCTCACAGTTTATCCCGCAGGTCACGGCAAAGGCGCTATACTTAACCGTGTAAGCACCGACGGCGGTATCACCTGGTCAGGTACAATCGAAAACACACCCGAAAGCTGGATAAATTCTCAGGAGACACCCACAATCTACCGCCTTGAATTTTCCGACGGCAGAGACGATAAGCTCATACTTATTTCAGCTAATCCCAAGTGGCCTAACAGCAGTACAACAGGCGGCTTTGAATGCTCAATTTCCGACGACGAGGGCAAAACCTGGTCTGAATTCCGACGTTTCTACTCTCTCGAGGATGAAAACAGTGTAGTACCTATCGTTGCTATGTCAAGCCTTACAAGACTTAAGGAAAACGGCAAGTTTGTTGATAAGTGGATGGGCCTCTTCCACGATGCCGACTTCTATAACTACAAGACTATACTCACCTTCGACGAAAACGGCAATATGCAGTGGAGCGTACCCGAGAAGTACTTTGCTCAGTACCGCGAAACCGAGCAGGCAACAAATATGTGCGAGGTTGAGGTTATCCGTTCGGATATGAGCAAGGGCGACGAGCTCTGCCTCATCACAAGAAGCAACGCCAAAAATGTTAACTCACTTATTTCCTTCTCTCAGGACGAGGGTAAGACATGGAGTGAGCCTGTCGAGGCCCCCGCCGCTCTCAACGGTGAAAGACATAAGGCGGAATACACTCCTGACGGCAGACTCATTATCTCCTTCCGCTCAATCGAAAGAGGCGAAAAAGCTAAGGATAACGCTAAAAACCGTACCGATAAGAGCAGAGGCTGGATTAGTGAGGGCCTCGTTGCCTGGGTAGGCACCTATGAAGACCTCAAAAACGGCACTGAGGGACAGTACCGCATCAAACTCACTCACACCTACGTTGAAGGACAGACCGAGCCTGAGTACTATGCAAACGCTGACACAGGCTACTGCGGTAATGTTGTTCTCCCCGACGGCACTGTTATGATTTGCAGCTACGGTAAGTTCAGCCCCGATAAGAAAACCTCGGACGGCAAGGAGCTTAAGACAAGCATATGCGCAAAGAGACTAAGGCTTGAGGATCTTGATAAGCTTGTGAAATAAAATGACGGACTGCTGAAAGGGTGTTGCGCTCAGGGATTTAACAGGTTTAAATCCACTCTTTTCCGCTTATACTTCACGAAAAAAACCTCACAAGGCGTCAGCCTTGCGAGGTTTTTGCATTTTGTCTAACCGAAAAATAATTGAATTTAAACTGCCGAAGGCACCTGAATCATAATTATTTTGGATGCAGAAAAAGGCAAAATGCGCAGGAATACTCGCGTATTTCAAGCATTTTAACGCATTTATGTGCCAAAATAATATGATTAAGGCTATTAAATCCCTGAGCGCAACACCCTAAAGGCAGTCCGTTTTTTAGTGGTCAGTGAGGCGTGAGAGAGGGGCACTCCCTCCGTCAAAATCTACGATTTTGCCACCTTCCTTCATAAAGCAGCGAGAGCTTCCTCGAAGACAGATTATTATAAACAATAAATTCAACAGCGTACAGTTTTTACGCCGCACGCTGCTCTTATCATTACATATGAACTTAATCTTCCTTTTTTATCAAAAGCACCTTTTTATGTGTCGGTATATCGATTTCGATTCCAAAGTCCTCTTTCCATTTTTCCTGCAGAAACCTTATGGAAAAATCCTCCTCATATTTTCTGATATATCCGTACATTTTTTCAGCTTCCCCGAAATGCACGATATCTTTTTCCAAAGTGTTTTCAAAAAAATCGCTCCAATTCCAGAGATACTTTTCTATTACCTCTCTGCTCCAGTTTTCAGGGTACAGATATTTAAGAAGAAACTCCAAAGAAAAATTTATATCCGCCTCATCAAAGTCAGTTACTTCCTTGTACGACAAATACTGCTCCTGATATGGGTTGTTCTCGAGATTCCAGTCAAATTTTATTGTCGGAGATACTTTGTGCATATCTCTGACGGCAATATAAGCCGGACTTGTTTTACGGACATCTGCGATAAAATCAAAAACTTCAATATGATTGCTGTATGTAAAAAGCTCATGCATAACAGAATTGAGAATCATAACCGTATTTTCCTGAGAAAAACCGTTCAGCTCCTTAAGAGACCTATAAAAAGAAACCCTGGCATTACCTTCGTACTCTTTTCTTGCAATTCTGAGCATCTCTTCGTTTGCATCAACCCCGATATAGGTGAACCTCCCCGGATACATATTATCAATGAAATTGTAAATTCCTGCATCGGCACAGCCAAAATCAATGATTGTGTTTACCTTGCCGGGAATATGATTAATCCACCAGCACTTATCATAATAAGTTTTTTGCATACGGGCAGTATATACATCATAGTCAGAAATTGAATTCATATATCATTTCCCTTTCAATATTTGCTTCCTACTGCTTTTTACGCCGTCTTATTTGTCGTTCATCCCCACAGGTCCGTAAAAAGAGTATGGTGCATATTTATCTCTCTCTTTATATGTCTCATCTATAACAAGGCAACCGCCCGAACAGGTTGCTCTTTTTATGAGCTCTTTTGTAAGACCGGCAACGTCCTCACGTACGAGAGCTTCTTCAACATCGAGCCAGATTACCTCGCTGTTTTCATCCGCGTCTGTCACAGCCTCGCCCGACACATAATCTGCACGGAATGCAACGTACCAATCGTGCATATTGAAGCGTATACCTATAATCTCCTTCGGTTCAACAACAACTTTTGTTTCCTCAAGATACTCTCTTTTCACTGCATCCTCGGGAGCTTCGCCAAAATCAACATATCCCCCGGGGACAACAAGCATATTCTCGCCTGCACCGTAGGTATGCCTTGCAAGAAGTACCTTTCCGTCTCTGATTACAACTCCTGTTACACTTTTTGTGTAGTTAGTTTTATTTTCCATTGTTTCACTCTCCTGTATTATACTTACGTTTATTTTATAATTTTTACATTCGGACATCCTTCAAAGGCATCATCAAATATACGAATTGTTTTATCGGGAACAACAACCGTATTAAGCTTTTTGCAGTTCAGAAATGCTTCTTCTCCTATTATCCGTATATTTTTTCCAAAAACTATTTTTTCGAGATTTGAGCAACCCGCAAAAGCTCTTGCTCCTATACACTCAAAGCTGTCCGGAAATTCAACTGACGTCATACCTTTACCTGAAAAAACATATTGACTTATTTCTTTTGTACCCTCAGGAATTATAACCTTGTCGGTATTCCCGTAATAGTCTTCGATTATACCGAAATTTATTTTAAATTCCGGTAGATCCGGAGGCGCCTCGCCGTATCTGATTCTTTCCTCTTCGTCCTCTCTCTTCCAGAGCAGCATTTGTTTATATTTATCAGCTTTTGTATCCTTTCGGGACAGTAACAGCTCTTTCAACTCGTGGGCATCTTCATTTACGAATATGATATCCGAAAGATTATAACAACCTGCAAAAACAGTTGAAAAGCCAAAACCGCCTTTATTCCGTTTATTTCTGAACGGCTTCTGATAAAATGTAACGGTTTTCAGTTTAGTACAATCCGCAAAAGAAAAATCACACAGCTCTACCGCACCTTTTATTGTCACACTCTCAAGCATATCACAGCCGCGGAATGCAGATTCAGATATACAGTCAACCTTATCGCCGAACACTATATTCTTAATCCGACCTCTGTATCTCACTTCTATCCAATCAGAAACACCGGATTTTTCACCGTGCAGCACTATCCTTTCAATACTTCTGGCACCCCAGAGATATTTATCTATCTTAGTAACACTTTCAGGAATTCTGATATTCTCGAGTGAATCACACCCACTGAAAGCAGAACCGCCTATTGTCTTTACTCCGGCAGGGAGCTTTAATTCTTTTAAATTCGTACAATTGTAAAAAGCGTCGGAGCCGATATCCGTTATTTTATCAGGTAATACCACCCTTTCCAGATTTTCGCATACGCCAAAAGCCTTTTCGCCTATACTTTTTATACCCTTAGGGAGTACTACATCTTTAAGACCAGAACAAAAATAAAACACTTTATCACTTATAGCCGTAACTCCTTCCGGAAGAGATATACTTTCTATACCGCTTTTCGCAAATGCTCCGGCGCCTATTTTTGTAACCTTTTCAGATATTTTAACAGAAGTAATACCTATGCAACCGTGGAAAGCATTATCTTTGATTTCTTCCACAGTATCAGGAATTACCATATCCTTCTGCAAAACGCCATTGAAGTACAGCTCATTTATTGTAGGATTTCCCTGAAAATCAATTTTGCACCAGGACTCAATATCACCCTGATAACAGAGCTTATTGATTTTAACTTTACCGAAATCTATTGTTGTAATATCCCTGTGTACAGTAAGACTTTCAATTTCCTTGATATAATAAAATGCAAAGTCTGAAATCGTTGTTACATCATCGGGAATCACAAGATTTTTTTCGTCCCCTCTGTATTCCCTCAATATACCTTTTGAAACTATAAATTTTTCCCCTTGTGAAAGCTTCTCCTTTATTGCGGAAAGCGAAAAATCTGTAGTTTCTTCATAAAATTCTTCGCAGGTTACCTCGGATGTGCTTAAATGATTAGTACGGATGTAATAACAAGTACCCTTGCCGTGGCTTTTATCCCATTCAAAATTCGCTTCAGCATCTTTTAACAACATACAGAACATATCAGGTGTTGACCATCTTTCGTAATCACCTTTAATTGCCGAAAAGCTTACATCTGCGAGGTCTTTACGCTTATCCTTCTCATCATAAACTATAATAACAATTGCACTCGGGTTATCATCGGGTCCCTGTGTGGAAATATCAATGCATCTGCCGGTTAAAAACTGACTTGCGATATTCTGCATGCCCATATATCTTCCTTTATGGTCGGTTATGCTTAATATACCTGTATTAAAGTTCATTTATGTTCACTCCTTTAGTCACCTGATGCTAACGGTAATCTTTGTTTTCATCTGTTATCAAATTTCCGCAACCCGCGGTTGACGTCTTAAGTTTTCTTTAAGTGTTTCCGGCAAGACCTCAGAAAGCCAAATCGGTACAATGCGAAAAAGCCCCATCAGCTATTTTCTTCTGTCTTCTTTTCCGTTAATCACGCAGAAGAACGATAATCATCGCCACAGAGCCGTATAACCTTCTCCGTTTTTAGCAAGGCGCATCTCTCCGCTGAATTTATTGGGATCCTCACCGTGACTGCAACACGGATCAGCTTCGGGACATTCATAATCAACAGGCACTAAATTCTTTGCCCATTGTACATAATGTTCAAAGTCTTCATTAGGATGTCTCTCTTTATATCTGTTGTAGTAAGGCACCAAATATGCATATTTCGCTTTGGCTGCAGTCTCAGACCGAGCCTTCCTCTGCTTTTCTTCCAGCTCTGAATGTTCTATACGTTCCATTATCTCCGACATTCTCTTCTTCGTTTCAGGGCTTAAACTGTAACAATCCTTAAAAGCATCCTCTCCTATGTGTTTTACAACTATGGGAAATTCCACATTTTCAAGGCTTTTACAATTTTTGAATGTAGAAGCAGCTATTGAGTTTATCCATTTAGGCAGTCGTACATTAACAAGATTGCTGCACCCCTCAAAGCTTCCGTCCCCCATCGATTTAACACCCTTGGGAATCACAATATCCGTTAATTTCTTACAGTTACGGAAGGCTTTGCTGTAAATTCGTTCTAATCCGTCAGGTAGCTTCACATTTGTAAGACTTTCGCAACCGTCAAATGCGGCATAACCTATTTTTGTAACACTGTCCGGGATAACAACATCGGTTAATTCCTTGCAATTGCAAAAGCTTTCCTCAGAGATTTCCTCAATTCCCGTCGGAATTTTCACACTTGTAAGACTTTCGCAGCCTTTAAAAGCATACTTTTCTATCTTAAGCATCCTGTCGGGAAGCTCCGCCTTGGCAAGGCAGGTACAACCCTCAAAAGCACTTTCACCTATTTTTTTAACGCTGTCCGGAATTACAACCTCTCTCAAATTCTTACAATTACGGAAAGCTACATTGCTTATTTTATCTATTCCTGCCGGAATTTTCACACTTGTAAGACTTTCGCAACCGTCAAATGCAAAAACACTTATTTCTGTAACGGTGTCCGGAATAACAATATCCGTTAAATTCTTACAACCGGAAAAAGCTTCGCGGGAAATATACCTTACCCCTTCAGGAATAACGATGGACCTGATATCAGTACGGTTTTTAAACTCTCTGGAATCTATTTCCGTTGCACCTTCGGGAATAACCGCAGGCGGAGGGTCGTTGTAGACAACCTCCATCTCTGACTGATTATAAAATTTGTACGTGCTTATATCCAGTCTCAGCGGCAGCTTTACTTTTTTCAGCTCATAGCAAAATTGAAATGCACTGCATGCCGCTCTTACACTGTTGGGGATTTCTACCTCTGCAAGCTTCTGACAATATCTGAATGCACAAAGACCTATTTCTTCAACACCGGGCATAATCGTAAGCTTACTAAGTTTAAAGCAACCTTCAAATGCTTCTCTGCCTATGCTTTTCACCTTTGAATGTATCACCATTTGTTCAAGACCGCATTCTCTAAAAGCACATTCTCCGATGTAATCAATATTTTCCGATAATGTAAATTCAGTCAGACTATGACATCCATCAAACATATGCGACGGAATCCGGTCAAGATTCTCAGGAAAATGTACCGAAGACAGTTTTTCGCAACCTGAAAACACACCGCTTCCAAGCTCTGTCACGCTTTCAGGAATAACTACCTCGGTAAGACTTTTACAATCTCTGAACACCTCAAAACCTATTTCAGTTACACCCTCAGGAATTTTCACGCTTATAAGCTTTTTACAGCCAGCAAACGCACAGCTTTCGATTTCTTTAAGTGTTGTCGGTAAATTCACAGAAACCAGGTTTTCATATCCCGAAAAAGCCCATCCGCATATTTTTGTTGCGCCTTCGGGAATTATAACAGAGGTAATCTCCTTTCGCTGGGCCACCGAACGGCCTTTTATTTCAGTTGTACCCTTCTGAAAAACCAATCTCGTCCCTTTCACCTTCGGTGCGGTGTCTTGTACAGCTTTTTCAGAATCATTATTATTTGATTCTTTCTGAACTGCCTCTTTTTTTGCAGTTTGTGTAACTCCCTCAGGAATAACAACCTGCTCAATATCATCACGGCCTTTGTATTCATTTTTTCTGATTTCTGTTTTTTCCTCGGAAATAACAATGTCTCTTGTTGTCTTTTTTCCTTTATTTGAAATAAGATTTCCCAGCTTGTAAAAGAACTTCATATCAACAACCTCACTTTTACATTATTTCGGCTGCAATATCAGCTGATTTTTTGCTTGTTTTCTTTTGCTTGAGTATATCGTTTTTGGTTTTCTCAGACTCTTCCGATACATATACGCATTCAGGTCACGTATATAAAGCTCCCCATTAATCTGCTTTTACTTCAGTGAAAGCCTTATAATTTCTGCTTTCAGTATCTGTTGTGTAAACTGCAAACTCAATAGTCTTAAAATGATATTTGAATTCTCTGACAACATTGTTGAAAGCACACACCACCAATTCAGGGGGATTTGCAAACACACCGCAACCAAAAGCACCTAAAATCAATACATCTGCCCCGTACCTTGCGGCAACGGCAAGAATTTTTCTCCAGCGGATTTCAAACACCTTCAGCAGCTCCTCCTCTGAAGGGCTGTATTCACTCTCATCGCCTATTTTCCGCAAGTCAGGTGCGGCACAAGTGATTACATCGACCTTATACCATTTATCCTCAGTCATAAGGATTTCATTGTTCGCTTCATCACGTACAACAAAAACGTCGGGAGTAAAAATAATATCATCGCTGTTGCGACGGCTCATCCCGCCATTATTTATAAGTGACCAGTGGTAATCGTAAAACCTTCCGGCTGTATCAGGGTCACTCAGCGCAAAGTACAGCGTTGATAAACGGCATATACACTCCTCCTGGGCCTGTGCACCCTTGACCACTCCGCCACCGGGAGACACAGCAGAAGCGAAGTTCAGTACACAAACCCTTTCCCCTGCCTCAGCGTATTTTTTTGCAGCTTCAATTGTTTTATTCGGAGATACCACTATCTCTGTGCAAGCTGAAAAACGGGGATTAACCTGTTCAACAACATCGTCTTCCCAGTATATTATCTGTTCCCGCTTTGATTTTTCAATTGCTTCAACAAGCACCTCGCTGCTCTGACACAACTGACGTGTCCCTTCAAAAATCTCAATTCGTTCTTCGCGTGTACTCATATTCATTTCTCCTTGTAATTTTATTTTAATCATAAATTCCGACCGTTTTGCTAATTTAAGATTGCTTTGAGCCAAAGAATCTTCTCTGCTCTTAATCAGCCCCGCATTCAGTTTTCTCTGCATTTACAGGTGATTGCTCTAATTCATCGATCATCTGCTTTGTTTTTTCATCTGCACACACAAGCTCTGTACATAAAACGGCACTTGCAAGACAGTAGCCGCCCCGAAGAAACAGTCCCGTTTTTTTACCGTTTTCGCTATAAATCAAAAGCACCTTGTAGCTATCGTACATGCAGTCACCGGAATCAAAAACAGGTATATTCTCACGAAGTCTTATTACTGTCGCACCGTTTTCAGCAATATATCTTCTCTTGGCACCCTTTTCAAGGTCTACTTCAAGAATCCTTGTAAAATAATCCTCGTTTAATGTTTTATCATCCAAAACAAAGGTGTAATCGGTGTTGGGAAGCTCCTTTTTTGTACAGTAAAATTTATATCCGTTTATGCTTAATATTTCCGGATTATTATTTAAAATATTCGGTAACATAATTAATCACTTTCCCTTTTTTTGCATTTATATAACGACAGTAATTTTATAGTTATGCTGATTACTTAAAGTATTTTTGTTTTAATAATACCAAATAAAAATAAATATAGCAACAAAAAATTTCAATATTCGAGCATTTTTTTGATTATAATTGACAATCTTTTTTACATGTAGTAATATTAACTGTATAGTCAGCTTTGTTTTTCACTCTGTTAAAATCAATTATTCACGCCACAAATAAACACACAACTTGAAAGGATAATGTAAAATGGATTTTTATTCTTTATACCACAATATGTGCAATCTCAACACTCTGGTTGATAAATATCCTCAGGGCAAAGACACACACAAGGAATTACTTGAATTAACAGAGCAAATTTCAACAAAAAAATACCGTGTTGCCGTAATTGGTGAATTCAAAAGAGGAAAATCGAGCCTCGTAAACTGTCTGCTCGGTACGGAAATTTTACCCACAGATATATTACCAACAACTGCTGTTATAAACCGCGTCATATATGACACCGAACAAAAAATCGATATCCGTTATAAAAACGGAGAAAAGGAAATCAGCACAGTTGAGTCCCTTGCGGAATATGCGACAAAGCTCGATAAAGAAAAAGAAAAATTCGCCGAGACTATAAAAGAGATCGTTGTCCATTATCCCTCTGTTTTAGGGCAGAACAATTTTGAAATTATTGATACACCGGGCCTTAACGATAACGAAAAGATGACAGAAACAACCTTTGAGGTTTTCGATAAAATTGATACAGCGATAGTTGTAATTTCAGCAACCTCACCCCTCAGTATAAGTGAGCAGAATCTGATTTGTAGCCTTATTGAACAAAAAGATATATATCACCTGACCTTCGTAATAACCTTTATCGACAGAGTATCCGATGAAATTGAAGAACAGGACAGGTTGGTCGACATAATAAAGAAACGTTTGCAAAACGATACTTACAATAATTTTGCAAGCAAACACAGCGATGAGCTACTTCTGAAAAAAGCACAGAGAATCCTCTGTCAGCCTGATGTTTTTGCAGTTTCTGCAAAACAGGCTATGCAAGGCTTCATAAGCGGAAACAACAGTCTTATTGAAAAAAGCCGTTTTAAGCATTTCAAGCTTCAGCTTGTTGCGCTCCTTACTGCAAACCAGGAAAAGGATATTCTTTTAAAAGCAAAACGCATCGGAAAAGAAACCTCAGCAAAATACAACAGTTGGCACATCGATACCCTTAACGAATTGAACGCAAAACTCAGTGAAGAAATAAACAAGCTGAATCTGGCCACACATTATAAGAATACTTCTCAGGCCAGCCTGATACAATGGTTACAGGCAGCAGACAGCTTTATTGAACAGAAAGCCGTTTTTTCGGATGAATCAAACCGAAATAAAGTCGCAGAAGCGCCGATTGAATTTAAAAATATTTACATAAAGCATCTTTCAGCTATCAGAAAAGAAACCTTCACCCCGGACTCCATCCCCAATGCTATTGACAGTGCCACATACGAGTGCTGTGAACTTGCTAACCGCTATACTCTCCCCTACAGAGAGTGTCTGACAAAAGGTATTGCCAACGTCAAAGAAAGCTTAACAGACCTTTGCCGGAAGGTTGAAATCGATTTTTCCCGTATAAGCAATATTGATTCTGCACCTCAGCCCATTCCTGCATTCTCTGTCAATACTCTTGCAATAAAAAAACAAATCAGTAATCCTGAGTCGGAATGCATTAATGTTATAAAAGAGTTTATAGCAAAAGCCTTTGCGGATTATGAAAAAGCTCTCGTTGACTATCTTGACAGCTGCAGAGCCACCTTATTCAGGGAGCATATTTTAACTCTCCGGAACAACGAAAGAAACATCAGGGAATACGAATCTAATATTCGTTCGTTACAGGCACTCCTTGAACAGGAAGAGTCCTGTTATCCCGGCAAGCAGGCTGAAGTTGACGACATAACCCGCAACATACTTAACACTTTATAACAGGAAAGGCGGAATAGTATGAATTGTATTAAATGTAACGCAATCTTGCCGGAAGGCGCAAAATTCTGTTCCTTATGCGGACAGCCTACAAAAAAAGAGGAGCTTACAAAAAACAGTACGATATGTATTAACTGCAGAAAAGAATTCGATTCCTCTCATGTTTTTTGTGACCGTTGCGGATACAGGCTTATGACAAAAGAGCATTATATTAAAGAATGCAGTGTTCCTATTTTAAATGTCAAATCCGTAAAACGTTTTAACGGAAAAAAACTTAAAAATAAAACCGACGGGTCTCTTGTACTTTATATAGACCGCATGGAGTTTGTCCCCGAGGTAAAGATGCCTAAAAAAGCATCTGACGAAAACTATATATGCATTATCGCCAAACCAACCGTATATTATTTCAACAATATGAAGCGCCTGCAAAAAAAGAAGCATCTCTTCAAGCGGTATTCACTTATTGGTGAGGATATCCAAAACGGCGAGGTTCGTTTCGGTAAAAAAATAAAAAGGAAAAAGGCAGATGCAATCATTGAAATGTCGAATAAATACAGTAAGGAGATTTAAATATGGAAGATTCGAATAATTATATTAACTACCAATCGATGGTAACATCTGTTGCCACGGGGCTGAAACAGGTCAGCAATATATGCACTCACCTTTCAATGAATGCACACACCGAAAGCCTCAATCAACTTCAGGAAAAGCTCACTGAACACATATTTTCAGTAGGTATCATGGGCGAATTCAGAAGAGGAAAAAGTACAGTAATCAACGCTCTGCTCGGCCAGGCGATTGTACCGTCTGATATCGTCCCCACATCGGCCACTCTCAATTATGTAAAATGGGGTACCGAAAAAAAAGGTATTATAAACTTCAAGGATGGTACAAAAAAAGAGGTTGCTATTGACGAGCTTTCCAACTACATAACAAAAATCACCGATGAATCCGAAAAAATGGCAGAAACTGTTGAGGATGCCGTTGTTTACTACCCCTGCCCCTTCTGCCAGAACGGTGTTCAGATTATTGACACTCCCGGTCTTAACGACGACGAGAGAATGACAGCAATTTCAGAAAATGTAATTCCTACACTTGATGCAATTATAATGGTTCTCGTTCCTGACTCGCCCTTCAGCCAGACTGAAGCCGAATTTGTGAGAAACAAGGTTATGACAAGTGACCTCGGAAGGATAATTTTTGTCGTCAACAAAATTGATGTTGTTGACGAGGATGACAGACCGAGGCTTCTTAACGCCATAAAAGAAAAAATCAAATCCAGTGTCCTTCAGAAGACAATAGATGTTTACGGTGAGGATTCAGAAGAATACAAAGCAACCCGGGAAAAAATCGGTGATATCCGTATTTATCCCGTATCTGCAAGAAAAGCTTTAAAAGGCAAAATGAACAACGATATCAGAATGATTGCAGACAGCGGATATAACGAATTTGAAAAGGCACTGTCAATTCTTCTTACTGAAGAAAGAGGTATGCTTGAGCTTATTCAACCGATAAACCAGCTTCTTTCAAAATCAAACGAAATAGTAGAAAATATCAACACGAGATATAACGCACTCGACATTCACTCAGTCGAATTTGAAAAAATTCAGCTTGAATCAATTGAAAAAATTGAACGTACAAGAGAGCAGAAAAAGTTTGAAATTGAAACTTTCAAAGCAAAGGGTTATACACTGTATAATGAGCTTCTCCCCAATGCAGAAAAAATATACAGTGATATTGAAAGTGATTTAAAAAACATCGTTGAAAACTTCAATTACTCTTCTGTAGATTTCAAAAACGATGCTTCACTGAACAGCACCTTAAGCAGCATCTCAACGTCAATAGACAAAACATTAGAGGAAAAGCTTGCTATTTACTGTGAAAGACTGAACAGTGAAATCTACAATCAATTAGGTAGTGATGTTAAAGATCTGGACGAAATTTTCTATCAAATCAACGATTCTATCCAAAGCGTCCACAACAGCATTAACGGAAAGGCTTCCGTTAACACCTCCTTGTCCAACATAGGAAAAACCATCCTTATGGATGTCGGAAGCATTTACGCAACATTTTTTCTTTCCAGTGGTGCTACTGCCATCCCGGGTCTTGGAGCTATGATATCCGGATTTAAAGAGCACGGCGTAAAAGGTGCCGTTACCGGCGGCTTATCCGGTGCTACTATAGGATTTTTATCATTAGCTGCGTTCGCATCTATAGGCTTGGTAGGATGGCCGCTTGCACTGGCAACGGGTGTTGTCTCCACCTTCGGCGGCAAGGCTGTTACATCCTTGATTTTCAAGGGAAAGCAGACTGATAATACAAAGGAAATCAATAACGTAAAAAAACAGCTATTAAGTGCTGTTGATTCCATTCTGGCAACAATGAAGGATACCAGAGCCATCGAAATCTGGCTGAAGCAAACCTGCGACAACGCCTACAGCTCTGTTGCAGACACCATTGATAACGAATGGGAAAATACTCTTTCCTCAATGGAAGCAATGCTCACACAGATAAAAATTGATATAGAAATGAATGCCGTAAATAAGGACCAGCTTCAAAAGCAATTCAAGGATTATATTGCTGAAATTGAGAAAACAGTTGAAGAAATAACACCTATAAAAGATAAGATCGCCGCTGCATTAAATTCAAAATAGTATCAAAAGGAGAGCTGTTTTATGTATAAAGAAATTGAATCAAATCCCCTTTCAGGGCTTAATTACAGCTTCGCAGAGTACGTTAAACAAAGAAAAGAGTTCGACAGTAAACACGTTGACGGCAACGGGCTTCCTGACTACGCTTACAAAATGGACTATGAACACAGAAAACGTATTGATGCTATACCGGGCCTTGTAAAATTTATGAAAAAGTACTGTTCAACAGTCATTCCTCAGGAGCTTCAGAAATACAATATGAGCGGTGTAATGGTAGGTCCTGATCAGTTTCCCGAGATTTATAAAATGGTCAAGGAGTGTGCTGAAACACTCGGCATAGGCATCCCTAATGTACTTATTGTCCCTGTAATTGAAGATGCCGGGGACTTCAATGCCTGTACCCTTGCCTTGGACGATGTTGAACCGATAATCTTAATAACAGGACTTCTTGTCGAGCGTATGTCGCCTGAGGAATTAAAAGTAGTCATCGCTCATGAATGCGGACATATTCACAACCATCACAGCTTATACGGTATATTGGCAAATATTCTTACCAGCACAGGAATAGCCGGTCTTCAGTCAATACCGGGCTTCAGCGAACTGGCTGCTCTTCTTACAAGCGGTGCCCAATATGCTCTTTCAATGTGGTCAAGAGCCGCCGAAGTTACAGCCGACCGTGCTGCACTTATCTGCACAGGTGATGTCAAGGTCGCCGCAAATACTTTATCAAAATTTATGTATAACGGCGCCAATATTTCAAGAACTGTTAAAACCGAAATCAACATTGATGCCTTGTACGACCAGCTTAATATGATACTTAATAATCCCAATCGTATCAATGAACTTTTAAACTCCCATCCTCTTGCAGTGAAAAGAGTTATTGCGGTTAAGGATTTTTCGGAATGTGAAACACTGTACAAGTGGCGTCCCGACCTGAAAACACCTGAACAAACCTTGCGTACCAAGAATGAAATTGATGAAAAGTGCAAGAAGTATATTGACGTACTCGTACCGAAAGGAGTACAAAAATGAATATAAACGACAGAATAATTATTGACGATAACGAACTTTTTCAGTTTCTTGAATCAAAGCTCGATTCTCTTACCCCTTTTATTTACAACAGTAAATACAAAGCACTCCTCGGAGACAACATAATTGACAAAATTAAAAGCTGGAACAGTAACATCCGCAAGCAAAAGGATACTCCTCTTACGGTTGTTGTGTGCGGTGAATTCAAGCGTGGTAAATCGAGCCTTATCAATGCAATTCTCGGTGAAACCGTAGTTACAACCAACATCACAACAGAAACCATAACTGTTAACCGTATAAGCTACGGCGAGTATGCAAACGAAATTGTTTTAAATGGTGGCAAGCGCATAAGACTTGCAGATGAAGAGCTCTGTTGCGACAAACTGCAACACATTATCCGTGAGATCAGCCAGAATGACAAAATAACAATGCTTGAGCTCAAGCGTCCTCTTGACGCTCTTAAAGACCTCACAATCATTGACACACCGGGCCTGGGCGACTCAATAAAGGATTTTTCGGCGGAGGTAAACTATGCACTTAATATGGCAGACGTTGTAATTTACGTTTTCTCTGTTCTTTATCCTATGTCTGCTAACGAGCAGTATTTCATCAAAACTGCAATCAAGCCCCAGAAGTATACAGAGCTTATGCTTGTAGGTAACTATTGCGACTCATACGAATCTGCAGAAGACCTCGACAGAATGACAGCGGTTGTATGCGACAGAATCAAGGACATTCTTCCCGGTGAAAAGCCTCTTATGATAAGTGCTCTTGACGAGCGTTGCCGTCAGCTCGGCTCACCCGTACCCAATGAAGCTGTTTCTGAAATACTTTATAACAACTTCCAAACTCTTCGCACAAACTTCAACGATATTTTAACAAGCAAGCGAGCTGTCATACTTCCCGACCGCATTCAGCGCATGATAAACTCTATGACAATTGATTTGCAAAAGGACATCGACAGCATCAATCTTGGTCTTTCTATGAGCACAGAGGAGCTCAACAAAAAACGTCAGGAAGCTATGGAGCTTAAACTCGAACACTCCAATGAGCAGAACAAGGTATTCGAAACCATTGATAAGTACATTGAATTACATAGGAGCAGAGCTCTCAGTTGGATTGACAATTTTATCGACTGTATGGAGAGCGACGTGAACAACCTTTCTTCAATAGATATAAACGATATCAAAAAATATTATCCAATTTTCTGCGTCGACGCCTTACAGCAGGCTATAACTAAATGCTCCGATTATTTTGTTGATGCTTTATATACGGAGCTCGAAAAGGTTTCTTCAGAGGTTACAAGAAAGCTTTCCATGGGTTCTGCTGATGAAAAGATAAGCTTCTCGTTCACTCTTGACAATAAAGTGTGGACCGCCGGTGATAATCTTCAGTTTGCAAGCACAGAGGTAGTTAAATACATACCCTTCTACAGCCTGATAAGTCCGGTTACAACCTTTATTGCAGGTGCACTGCGTGAGCATGAACTCAAAAAAAATGCTCCCGATGTAGTCAACAGCATCAAAAAGCAGTACCCCGCATTACGTTCAAACGTTGTTCCTGCCATTACCGAAAAATTCAATACAATCGGTGACAATGCAAAAAAACAATTACTTGAATATTTCGGAGAGAAAAACGATGAGCTTGACGCTGAGCTTAAGCAATCCGAACTGATTGTAAGACAGGACAGTGACAAGAAAGCTGAAATCGAAGTTGCCGTAAATGAAATCGCCGCTATTCTTGAAGCCATAAAAAGCGAACTTGCTGTTTAACAGGAGGATAGATATGGGCGGATTTATGATAAACGGCATAGGAGCAGCAGACAGTTATTATCCTATTGCTAATGTCGGCACCTTTTATTGCAAGGACTGTCGGAAGGAACAGGCATTCCAGCTCATGGAGCTTAAAATGAAAATCAGAATATTATATATTCCTACTGTTTCCATCAACACAAAATATGCAGTTGTATGCCCTAAATGCAAAACCGGATATTATGTTGAAGAACAGGTAAAAAATAATATTGTTGACGGAAAAACAAAGGTAAATGTCACATCAGACGGTCTCGAGCTCATTGAAAAGATGACGGAACCTTTGTCAACAGAGACTGTTCATTTAATTGAAACAAAGGTATCGGAGGAACACAAAACGACTGACGAGAATAACGATAGTTCAGTCAGTACAACCGTCACCGATTTTACTGACAGTACCGACAGTGAGGATACAGTCAGAGAACCGTCTGACGAAAACGTTTCTCCCGACACCAACATTCACATCTCCGGATCAACCTTCAGCATCAGCGAAATTGATTTGCCGCGCATAATAAGAAAACAGTGTCCGACCTGCGGAATGTTTTTCAGAGAAGATATGGAAGCATGTCCGATATGTTGTTGCCGGCTGATTGTTAAAGAATATAAAATAGGAAAGGAATAATATGATGTCTTTTTTTAAAAAAGTTCTATCTGTTCTTTTAGCTTGCTTTCTTTTTTATTGCGTTATATTCGGTATTGTATCGGGTGATCCGTTTATTTTAGGCATAGCTGTACTGTTTATTGTCATTGTAATTTGTCTGATAAAACGTCTTAAGAAAACAGCTGCAAAAAAACGTAATCAAAAAGCTGAGGATGGGATTGACAAAGTCAAAACCGGGCACACAAAAAAGAAGAAGGATAAAAAAAGAAAATCAAAAAAAACTGATGTTTCCGCAACCTACTGCAAAAAATGTAACAAAGAAGTAATAAGAAGCAACATTTACTGTTTCAATTGCGGACATAAAATAGACTAGTGCATCCTTCCGATAATGCTATTAAAGCACAGATATTTCACTTCTTAAACTGAAATATCTGTGTTTTTTATCAAACATCAACAGCGTGCAGATTTTATTCCGCACGTTGTTTTTATTATGAAAAATGTTGATCACCGCAGTTTAGAGCTTATCAGTAGTAATACCGCATTCACTTCTTATCCTTACTCCTTGTAAACACCGAGCAGATAAGTCCGCTGAGCACTGCCGCCATTATACCAACCGAAGAGGAGGATAACGGCCCGCTGAGAATACCGAGAAGTCCTTCCTTCTCCACGGCTTCTCTTGTCCCCTTTGCAAGATTATAGCCGAAGCCTACAAGGGGTACGGTAGCACCCGCACCGCCAAACTCAACGAGCCTTTCGTAAACACCGATACCGCCGAGGATTACGCCAAGTACGACAAAGCTGACGAGAATTTTAGCAGGAGTCAGCCGTGTGAAATCAATCAGAAGCTGACCGACAACGCAGATAAGTCCGCCAACGAGAAATGCCTTAAGAATATTCAGTACGCTATCCATAGTTACATCAGACCTCTTAGTCTGCCGACGGTTGCCTTGCTGTCCTGAGCAAGGGTGACGAGTACTGCTGCGGAAATCATAATCGTCACAAAGCAGATTGCTTTCTTTGCAAAATAAAGATACTTACTGCACCTTACGAGGTACATTATGCATCTGAGCTCCTTTAAAATGTTCATTTGCTTCTCTCCCTCCGAATGTTTACAAGATGTGCTATGCCGGGTATTGATTCTCCCTCACGTGAAGATACGGGAGACATCAGTGCACCCGTTGCAATAAAGAGAATATTGCCGTACTCACCCTTTCTCATACCATTCAGTATATATGAGCAAAGTACCGATGCACTGCAGCCACAGCCCGAGCCGCCCGAATGCACATCCTGAGCCTCTCTGTCATAGATAAGAAGCCCGCAATCCTTGTGTACTGCACTTATATCGATACCGTCTTCTTTCATAAGAAGCTCCTTTAAAAGCTCACTACCCACTGCACCAAGGTCTCCCGTGAGTATAAGGTCATAATCTGAGGGTCCTGTGCTTGTGTCACGGAGAAAATCGGATATGGTGCTTCTTGCAGCGGGTGCCATTGCCGCTCCCATATTGTTGGCGTCGGTTACTCCTAAATCCTGAATAGTGCCAATGTGAATGCTGTCAATGTAGGGGTAATCTCCCTTTTTTCTTTCAAGTACTACCGCACCCGAGCCGGTAACAGTCCACTGAGCCGTGGGCGGTCTCTGTCCGCCGTACTCGAGGGGGTAGCGGAATTGCTTTTCCGCAGAGCAGAAATGTGAGCTTGTTGCGGCGAGAGTACAGTCAAAACCACCGCTTTCTATTGCAAGTGAAGCCTGAATAAGACTCAGCGCCATAGTTGAACAGGCACCGTAAAGACCGCAGAAGGGAAGCTTCAGCTCTCTCAGACCAAAGGTTGAGCCAATGCACTGATTGAGAAGGTCTCCCGAGTATGCGACATCGATTTCATAAAGAGCCTTTCCCGCCTTTTCTATTGCGGTACACACTGCCGTTTTGAGAAGACCGCTTTCTGCCTTTTCCCAGCATTCCTCACCGAGAGTGGTATCTTCATATACCTTATCAAATTCCTTGCCTAAAGGGCCCTCAGACTCCTTTTTGCCCACTGCGGCGGCATTTCCTATTATGGAAGGCTTCGTGTCTAAAATGACGGTTTTTCCTTTTCGTTTTGCCATTACTCCAACTCCTTATCCAAGCAGATACACAATAAGTCCATACAGTGCCGCACTCGAGCAACCGAAGACTATTACGGGTCCCGCTATTGAAAACATCTGTGCCGCAGTACCCGTGATTTTACCCTCTGCCTTGAATTCAAGTGCGGGAGCAACAACAGAGTTTGCAAAGCCCGATATTGGCACCATAGTACCCGCACCCGCATATTTTGCAATGTTATCGAATACTCCCACAGCGGTGAGAATTGCGGTCAGCACTACTATAACTATCATCGCAACGGAGCGACCCTCTTTTTCGCTGAGGCCGTAAAAGTCCATCCATATATATATCCCCTCGGCGAGGGCACAGATAAAACCGCCCACACAGAACGCCCAAAGGCAATCGATGAGTACCGGTGAGCGGGGCGATGCTCTTTTTGCCATTCTACCGTACTCTTCTTTTGAAATTGACATAACATACCTTCTTTCTTTTTATAATCATTTGCATTCTGCACTGAAATATACATTGACAAAAAATCATAAAAGCCTTAGAATGATAGTGTATGTACTTTAAAAGGAGATGTTTTTATGGCAGTATTCAAGCCCTTCAAGGCTTTAAGACCCGTACCCGAGTACGCTGATAAGGTGGGAGCGCTTCCCTATGACGTTATGAACAGTGCCGAGGCTAGGGAAATGACCAAGGGTAATCCCCTTTCCTTCCTTCACGTTGACAAGGCGGAAATCGACCTTCCTGAGGGTACTGATTTATACAGCGAGCAGGTTTATCTCAAGGCAAGAGAAAATCTCGACGCTCTCGAAAGCAAGGGCGTTTGCCGCAGTGATGAGAAAAACTGCTTTTATATCTACCGCCAGATTATGAACGGCAGAAGCCAGACAGGTCTTGTGGGTTGTGCTTCAATCGACGACTATATGAACAACATTATCAAAAAGCACGAATTCACACGTGCAGATAAGGAGGCAGACCGCATCCGTCACGTCGATTACTGCGACGCTAACACCGGTCCGATTTTCCTTACCTATAGAAAAAATGATGCCCTTTCAGACATCATAAATGCGTGGAAGGACAGCCACTCCCCCGTTTACGATTTCGTGACAGACGATGGAATCGCAAACACAGTCTGGGTTGTTGACTGCGACGAAACAAACGAAAAGCTTTCAGCTCTTTTCGGCGGTACTGATTACCTTTACATTGCCGACGGACACCACCGCTGTGCTTCCGCAGTAAGAGTGGGACAAAAGAGACGTGAGCAGTATCCCGACTTTAACGGCAACGAGGAATTCAACTTCTTCCTTGCAGTTGCCTTCCCCGAAAACGAGCTTGAAATTATGGATTACAACCGTGTGATCAAAGACCTCAACGGTCTTACTCCCGAGGAGCTTTTCGAAAAGCTCGGTGAAAAATTCACACTTGAAAGCTATAACGGAGTGGGTCAGTACAAGCCCGAAGCAAAGCACAGCTTCGGTATGTTCCTCGACGAAAAATGGTATAAGCTTACCGCAAAGGATGGTACCTTTGACGAGAATGACCCCGTTGACAGACTCGATGTTTCCATTATGCAGAACAACTGCATCACTCCCATTTTCGGAATTTCCGACCCGAGAACAGATAAGAGAATCGACTTCGTCGGTGGCATAAGAGGTCTCTCAGAGCTTGAAAGACGCTGTGAAAACGATATGCGAATTGCATTTTCAATGTACCCCACCTCACTTGAGGATTTAATGGCAATAGCTGATGCGGGCGAGGTTATGCCTCCCAAGTCAACCTGGTTTGAGCCCAAGCTCTTAAGCGGACTTTTCATCCACAAGCTCAGCTGAAAAGGAGAAAAAAAGCACTATGACAGAAAAATTATTCGATACTGACAGTTATATTACCGAATTTGAGTGTAAAGTTATAGACCTTTACACAGAAGATAACTTTTTATGCCTCATTCTTGACCGTACAGCCTTTTTTCCCGAGGGCGGAGGCCAGACTTGTGACAAAGGATGGCTGAATTCGGCCAATGTGGAAAATGTACAAAATATCGGTGGAAATATAATACATTTCGTGGAAAACTCTGAGGAAAATGTTAAGATGTTTACTGTCGGCTCTGTTTTAAGTGGAAAAATCGACTTCAAAAAGCGTTTTTCCGACATGCAGCAGCATACAGGTGAGCATATTTTCTCCGGAATTGTGCATAGTCTTTACGGATACAACAATGTAGGCTTCCATCTCGGCACTGAAGTAGTCACTCTTGACTTCGACGGTGAGCTTAAAGAGGATGACGTCTGTAAAGTAGAAAACCTTGTCAACAAAGCAGTGTGGGATAACCTTGAAATCCGTGTTTTATTCCCCTCAGACGAGGAGCTTTCCTCCATCGACTACCGCAGTAAGATAGAAATCGAGGGGCAGACCCGTCTTGTTGAAATCCCCGGTGTGGATATGTGTGCATGCTGTGCTCCTCACGTTAAATTTACAGGTGAGGTCGGCATCATCGAGGTAGTTAACTTCGAGCGCTACAAGGGCGGCACAAGGCTTTCAATCCTCTGCGGTGAAAGAGCCCTCGCTGACATCCGTCACAAGCTCAATGAAAACCGCAGAATTTCAGTACTCACCAAAGCCAAGCAATCAGATACCGCCGTGGCGGTTGAAAGACTTCTTGAAGAAAACGAAAGACTCAAGTACGAAATAAACGGACTCAACCGACGCTTCCTCGAGGGTGAGGCAGAGAAGATTGAGCCTACAGATAAAATCATAATTTTCGATTCAAGGCTCAAGGATAAGCTGTTAAGCGATTTCACACTGTCTCTTATGGAAAAGGCATCGGAATTTGTTGCCTGCTTCTGTCCCGACGGTGATGTTATCAAATACTGTATAGCAAGTAAAACCATCGACCTTCGCCCTCTCTGCAAGGAGCTCAACACCGCCTTTTCAGGCAGAGGCGGCGGCAGACCCGAGATTGTTCAGGGCAGTCTCACCGCAACAGAGGATGCCGTAAGAGCATTTATTGAAGCTAAATAAATTAAAAAGTCACTCCGTCGGGAGTGACTTTTATTTTTAGTCTGTATATCTGCAAGCAGCAAGAGCAGCTGTTGCGCCGTCGGCTATTGCCGTTGCAATCTGTCTTACTCTTTTGCTTCTGCAGTCACCTGCCACGAAGATACCCTCTTCGCTTTCGGGTACGCAGTTTTCGTCTGCATCAACATAGCCCCAATCGTTAAGCTTTACGTTGTCCTTGAAGGGCTCATTCATAGGCTGCTGACCGATGGCTACGAAAATACCGTCAAAGGTAAGGTCTGTCTTTTCCTTGGTTTCGGTGTTTTCGATTGTGATACCCTCGAAGGTATCTGTGCCATTGATTGATGCAACGATGCTTGAAAGGATAATCTTTACGTTATCCTTATTATTAAGCTCATTCTGAAGCTTTACTTCACCTGTAAGGTACGGAAGATTCTGAATCACGGTTACGCTCTTACAGCTCTTTGAAAGAAGTACAGCCTCCTGAAGGGCTGAGTTACCACCACCGATGATTGCAACATCCTTGCCGTTATAGAAAGCGCCATCGCATACCGCACAGTAGGATACGCCCTCACCTGTGAATTTATCCTCGTTAGGAAGACCGAGTCTTCTGTGAGCCGCACCCGTTGCAATAATAACGGTTTTACCCTCGTACTCTGCCGATTCACCCTTGACAGTGAATACCTCACCGTTTTTAGTAATAGCGACCGCAGTATCAAGCTCGATTTCAGCGCCCTGATTCATAGCCTGCTCAAGAAGCTTTTCAGCAAACTCGTTACCGCTCATCTGAAGAAATCCGGGATAATTCTCAACTCTCGGTGAATGGGTTATCTGACCGCCGAAGGTCTCTCTTTCAAGAACAAGCACCTTTTTTTCGGCTCTGCCGGCATAGACCGCTGCAGTAAGACCTGCAGGGCCTGCGCCGATTATTATAATATCGTACATTTCAAATTCCTCTTATTTGCCGCAGAATGCCTTGATGTTTGAAAGGTTTACAATCTTTTCAGCCTTGCCGCCGCTGATTACAACGAGGGTGGGAGCCTGACGGATTTCGAACTTTTCTGCAAGCTCTCTGTTTTCGTCAGCGAGTACCTTTTCGAAAGCGATGCCCGCCTTATCAAGGAAGGCTGCAGCCATCTTACAGTTGGGGCAGGTTGAGGTTGCAAAAAGGATTACCTTATCCTCACAGTCACAGCTTGCGTTTTCTGCCTGCTGTACCTCCTGCTTTGCTTCAAAGATTCTCTTTTCAATGTTTACGGGATTATACTCAACTCTGTGCTGGAACTCCTGACTCTTACCGTCGTTCCAGTTCTGGATGGGTCTGTAGTAACCTGTGATACGGCTGTAAACCTCTGTCTTTTCACCGCAATCGGGACAGGTATATACCTCACCTGCGATGTAGCCGTGGTTCTTACATACTGAGTATGTGGGAGAAATTGAGTAGTAGGGAAGACGGTAATTTTCAGCAATCTTTCTTACAAGGTTAGCCGCACTCTTCCAATCGGGAAGCTTTTCACCAAGGTATGTGTGGAAAACAGTACCTGAGGTGTAAAGTGTGTGGAGCTCGTCCTGCTTGTCGAGAGCCTCGAATACGTCATCGGTATAGCCAACGGGAAGATGTGATGAGTTGGTGTAGTAAGGAGTCTCGTTCTTCTTGCTGTCAGCGGCTGTGATGATATCGGGATAGTGCTTGACGTCATGCTTTGCAAGACGGTAGCTTGTGCTTTCTGCGGGAGTAGCCTCAAGGTTGTAAAGATCGCCGTACTTTTCCTGATAGTCTGAAAGTCTTGTTCTCATGTGATTGAGTACGTCCTTAGCGAACTGCTGAGCTCTGTCATCGATAAGATTACATCTGAGCCAGTTAGCGTTGAGAGCTGCTTCGTTCATACCTACAAGACCGATTGTTGAGAAGTGGTTAGCAAAGGTACCGAGGTATCTCTTTGTGTAGGGATAAAGACCTGCGTCGAGGAGGTTGGTGATAACCTTTCTCTTTACTGCAAGTGAACGTGCGGAAATATCCATAAGCTTGTCAAGACGGGCATAGAAGTCAGCCTCGTCCTTTGCAAGGTATGCGATTCTGGGGATGTTGATTGTAACAACACCGATTGAACCTGTGCTTTCACCGCTACCGAAGAAGCCGCCTGACTTCTTGCGGAGCTCACGAAGGTCGAGACGGAGTCTGCAGCACATTGAACGAACATCGCTGGGCTCCATATCGGAGTTGATGTAGTTTGAGAAGTAGGGAGTACCGTACTTGGAGGTCATTTCGAAGAGAAGCTTGTTGTTCTCGGTTTCAGACCAGTCAAAGTCACGGGTGATGGAGTAGGTGGGGATGGGATACTGGAAGCCTCTGCCGTTTGCGTCGCCCTCGATCATTGTTTCGATGAAGGCCTTGTTTACCATATCCATTTCCTTCTTACAATCCTTGTACTTGAAGTTCATTTCCTTACCGCCTACGATAGCTGGAAGCTCAGCGAGGTCTGCAGGAACGGTCCAGTCAAGCGTAATATTGGAGAAGGGAGCTTGAGTACCCCAACGAGAAGGAGTGTTTACAC
>JAFZFT010000099.1 GCA_017555765.1 Clostridia bacterium
GAGTCCCCCTTCTTTCACCCGAAGAGGAAATTGACCTCGCTATCCGTATTTCCAACGACGATAAGGAAGCAAAGGAAGTTCTTACAAAGGCAAACCTCCGTCTCGTTGTATCAATCGCAAAGAGATATGTGGGCAGAGGTATGATGTTCCTTGACCTTATCCAGGAGGGTAACCTCGGTCTTATCAAGGCAGTTGACAAGTTCGACCACACAAAGGGCTTCAAGTTCTCAACCTACGCTACATGGTGGATCAGACAGGCTATCACAAGAGCTATTGCAGATCAGGGCAGAACAATCCGTATCCCCGTTCATATGGTAGAAACCATCAATAAGGTTAAGAAGACAAGCAATATGCTTCTTCACCGTGACGGCAGAGACCCCTCACCCGAGGATATCGCAAAGGAGCTCGGTATGCCTACTGATAAGGTGCGTGATATTCTCCGCATTTCACAGGAGCCCGTTTCCCTTGAAACTCCCATCGGTGAAGAGGAAGACAGCCATCTCGGCGACTTTATCCCTGACGAGGATGCACTTTCACCCGCAGACGCAGCAGCAATGACCTTCCTCAAGACAAAGGTTAATGAAGTACTCGAAACTCTCACACCGAGAGAGGCAGAGGTGCTCCGTCTCCGTTTCGGTCTTCGTGACGGCACACCCCAGACTCTTGAAGAGGTTGGTAAGGCATTCAACGTTACAAGAGAGCGTATCAGACAGATTGAAGCAAAGGCTCTAAGAAAGCTCCGTCACCCCTCAAGAAGTAAGCATCTTAAGGATCTTTGATAAATAATAGATCTCCCCTGCGTACAGTAGGGGAGATGTCGTTTTTAGGTATTATTTTTAAGAGGAGGAAGAACAATATGAAATTCGGATTTAAGAAAACTATATCTGTTATGCTGGTGACACTGGTGGTGCTTCTCAGTATGCCTTTGTCAGGTCTTGCTGTGGATAATGTGAACCCCGATATGTCCTCGGATGTTGAAATGGAATCAGCCAATGCAGTGGGTAACATAATTTTAAACAGTACTGAGGTTAAAGAAGAAAAAGAGGCAGAGGGCTATAGGATAAACTCTGTAGCTTTATACGGAAACACTGCAGTTGCAAATGTAAGCGTAAAAGATGAGTGTACAGTAGTTGTATCAATATATGATGATGAAGGAAAGCTGATGCTTGCCAGCAGTAAAGAAGATGCTTATCCTACTGAAAAAGCATCCTTCACTGAGATAATTGTCAATATTGATACGGATGAAATGCCCGAATATTTTTTAGTTCGTGCGTTTTTGCTTGATGAAAACTACCGGCCTTTGTGTGAATGTTACGAAAATATTGAATATACAGAAGCTTTTGAAATTTTCTCATCTAAAACAACAGAGGATTTTGAGGAAGATAGAGTTATAAATCTTGATGAGTCGAATACTGAAAACTTTCTGGTTGTAACCGAAGATGCAAAAATAATCAAAAGTGAAAAAAGTGCCGCAACGTACGGCACACGTACAAGAACAGCCGTTACCGAAATAAACAAAGTAGTCGTAGATGACTATGAAAACGGTTATTATGTAATAGAAAACATCAGCGACGATGTCAGAAATCTTAATCCCGGTGAAGTGTTTTATTATGAGTATGGTGAAGGCGACGAAGAGTACATAATTGCTTTGATTGACACCATAGAAATCAATGGTACAACCGCTGAAATTTATGCTGCGGCACCTGAAAATCTTACAGATTACTTCCAGTTTGCAAACATTGATATGGAGTCATCTGAGAGTACATTTGAAAACGGCGATATGGAAGATTATGTTAATCATGAATCTGAAGATCTGATGCCGAAAACCCGAGATGTAAACATCAATAATAAAAAAAGTACAGTACATAAGTGGAGCGCTAAATTCGAACTGGATGATGACAAAGGCGAGTTGTCGTTTGGTGTGCAGACAGTACTTTCGTGTTCCTTCAAGTTATATATCGATTTTTATATTTTCGGTATAAGATCAGCATATACGGAATTTACTATCGGATTTGACAGTGATATACAGTGTAAGCTTTCAGTTTCAGGATATAAAGGAAAAATACCTTTAGGTGTTATCGGCTTACCTACAGGTGCCGGAATAACAGTGGGTATTGTAGTGAATTTTGTGCTTGAGGTTGATGCTGAAGTTGAAGTCAGTTTTAAAATAAGTGAAACCAGAGTCGGATTTTCTCTTGATAAAAACGGATTCAAGGACAAGAGTAATTTCTCTATAACTGATTTCAATCCGTCTTTGGGTCAGGAAACGAAGCTGTTTGTAGGCTTATCTGTTGAGCCGACACTAAAGGCAACAAAGTTTGTGGAAGCAAAGCTGAGCGGCAAGGCAGGTATGGAGCTGGTCGGAAAAAACAACGAGGTGGACAAAAAGACATACGAGATGTCCGACGGCAGCAAGGTAGACGCTGTTCATATGTGTGAAACCTGCGTAGATCTTGATCTTGGAATAAAAGTTGAATGTGCATTCAATATAAAGTTCTTCAAGATTATTAACTCCTCTTATAAGCTTCTTGATAAGTTTATAAAAATCGGAGACTATTACTTATCTCTCGATAAAGGCTTCGGTCTCGGAGAGTGTCCGCATTATAATGTCAAAATTCAGGCAAGAGTTACCGACTCGGTCGGAAATCCCGTTGCAAAAGTAAGCGTAAACGGCTCGATGACAGATATCTTCGGTGAGGCAGCAATTTATGTTCCGATGGGTTCATCTACAGTTACTGCACATTCTCCTCTCGGACAGACAGGCAGTGCTGAAGTTTATTTTGCTCTTGACAGTAAAATTCCGGTGGCAGAGATAGCTCTTAATAATAAAAGCGGCGTAAAGGATTACGACTTGATTTCGGACGATATTTTATGGCGATTATATAATGACGGCGAGTTAGTTGTTGAGGGTAAAGGCGAAATACCTGACTTCTCATATAATAACGAAGCACCATGGGAAAAATATAAGGGTGAGGTTAAGCGTATCACTCTTGCGGACGGCATTACTGTTATAGGTGAATATGCTTTTGATGATTTTACCTGCGTTGGTGAAATCGCTTTACCTGATAGTCTTACCGAAATAAAATATAATGCTTTGGTTTGCTCCACAGAGAAAGCTTCGGACTTAGCACTTGAATACGAAACAGAAGAAGAGGCAATAGAGGGAATAAATAAACTTGAAGCCTTACTTAAAAACGAAGATTTTCTGCAGTTAAGAATTCCCGAAAATCTGGAAAATATAGATGCATCAAATTTTTCATCTTCTGCTTTCTCTTGCTTTGTAGTTGATGAAAACAATTTGTTCTTTTCAAGTGACTCAAACGGTGCTCTCTATAATAAAGAAAAAACACGTCTTATAAGTTATCCTTTTGTAAGACTTAATGATGAATATATTGTACCTGAAACTGTAACACAGATTGATGAAATGGCGCTTATGTCACTCTTCGTTGATAAAATAGTTATTCCCGACAGTGTTGAAGGGGTTATTACGCTGTATTTCTGCCTTGATTTATCAGAGTTACAGTTAGGCGGCAGTATAAGCGGGTTTAATGCTCTGGCTTGTATCAGCCTTGAAAACATTGATTTGCCCACATCTGTTAAAAGTGTTGGATTAGTTCAGACTGCAGTCGAAAGTCTTGCTTTACCTTCCGGCGTAACAGATCTTAGTCTTGCTTACTGCAGTAACCTTGAAACGGTTTATCTGCCGGTGACTGTTACTTATGTCAGTCAGGGTGCTCTTTCCGGTAGAGAAATTTATTATCAGGGCAGCGAGGAAGATTTTAAAAAAATAAAGCACGGTGACTATGGCGAAGTAATGAATGTTAAGAGTGTGGTCTATAACTCTTATTTTCCTGGTGAAAGCAGTAGTGTATATGCACGTACACTCAGTAATAACGTCGAAATTAACAACTACAGCAACACAACGGACTATGACAGCTGCGTAATAATTATAGTCAGAGATAAAGATGCAGAAGACCTTCTTAGCTCCGATAATCTTATTTATATCAATCAGCAGGCGTATACAGGTGAAATACCCGAATTTGATTGGACTCTCCCCGAAGGTGAGGATGAGTATTATGTACTGTATACTTTTGCAAATCTCGATATGATAAATCATAAGCACAGCTATGACGAAGGTACTGTAACTGCACCTACCTGTACCGTAAAAGGCTTCACAACATATACATGTGCTTGCGGAGATTCTTTCATAGCGGATGAGGTTGATAAAGTACCTCATAATATGACAGAGCAGGAAACTGTAACAGAGGCTACCTGTACTAAGGAGGGTGTAAAGCACATCGGATGCTCAGAGTGTGACTATTACGAGGTTGAAAAAATACCTCAGACCAATCACGTGTACAACAAGGTCGTAATTGCACCTACCTGTACCGACGGAGGATATACGATTTACAGTTGCACTTGCGGCTTTGAATATACCGCTGATTTTACCGGTGTAACTGATCATACATATTCCGAGGACGGTGTTTGTGTTGTCTGCGGTTACGAAACGGAGAAAGATACTTGTGACCACATATGCCATAAAACAGGAATTATGGGTGTAATTTATAGCCTGATCAGAATTTTCTGGAAGCTTTTTAAAACGAATAAGATTTGTAGCTGCGGAATCAATCACTACTAAATAAAACAGAGGCGCTCTTCTATTTGAAGAACGCCTCTTTATTTGTGTTGAAATGCCGTCAGGCATTTCCCTTACTACTTACTACCAACTACTCTCAGATTCCCTTTTCGTCAAAGTCAAATACAGTCTGAAGAGCAATCTCGATAGTCTTCTCGATAGTCTCGGGTACGAGAATATCAGCGGTGTCGCGTCTTGTGTGATAGTAATCAGCGGGAGCGGGATCCATAGCAACGAAGGAGGCTGCC
>JAFZFT010000100.1 GCA_017555765.1 Clostridia bacterium
AACGTTACAAGTACTTTAGGAAAGATAACAGTATTTAAGGGTATCAAAAATACTCAGGAAGCTGAAAAATATCAGATAATTGATGTTGTTTGTAATGAATCTTTTGACTTATTCTGGGAAAAAACAGAATATGATGAGGCAACAGGTGAAAAGAGCATTTATACAGCAAATAATGCTTTCACTCAGCAGCCGTCTGCAGATAATAACCTTACAGTAGATTTCAATAATACTGCTGCTACATTCCAGTGGTACGAGGTTGAAGAAGAAAAGTTAGGTACATATATCGTTGAAGAACACGGACCTTTATTTTCACACGATTTCAAAGCAGGTGATATATTAAAGGTTTCTACAGATTCAGAGCTCAGACATGTAGTTATAGAGACTGGTATTATAGATACTGATTACGAATATATCAACTTGCGGGAAAATGAAAAGACAGCGACAATAACATTTGATGCTGATACAACTGTTGATTTGTTTGTAGCTATTGTTAATGCGGATAATCCTGTTGAAGTTAATTTTACAGTATTCAAAGAAGCAAAGCTTGACGGTGAAACAGAAAAAACATTACAGAAAGTCGAGTGCGGTAAATCATATTATTGCAAAGCAACTGTAGGAGAAAACGTTTACATTTCTGATACTGTAAATATTTTACCTGTTGAACACGATTTGATTCAGGTCGATGCAAAAGCTCCCACTTGCACAGAAATCGGTTGGGATGCTTACGAATACTGCACAACTTGTACTTATACAACTTATGTTGAACTTCCCGTTGACGCTGATGCTCACGATTGGTCAAACAAAGACGGCATTTGCAAATTATGCGGTGCTGATTGTGAACACGAAAGCTACACCGATGGTGTATGTGATGTTTGCGGCTATGAATGTCCTCATACTGAAACATACGAAACCGTAACACAGCTTGAGCATTTCTCCGTTCAGAATCCTGACGGCACATGGACAAAGGCTACTGTCGGTGTGGTATGCTGGGAGTGCTATAAGATTCTCGAAGAAAAAGAAGCAGACAGAGCCGATTACACTGAGTTTGATGAGATTATGGCAAAAATCTGCGAATATCTCGACAGCGGAAAGCTGATTGATAATGCATATAACAGTTACAGTTCTACTATTAACAGTTTTAAAAATAACATTTATATAATAGGTTCACCATTCCAGTCAACTCCTGACAGCTATGTTGAGTCGCTTAAGTATATGCTCAATGAGATTGAAGCAGGCATCGCTGACGGTAAAATGATAAAAGCTGATTTCACATATATGACATCTCTCTTCGATGAAATCAATGCTCTTATTGATAATGACCCGAATAAGCTTATCCCCAGTGAAAGCGGAAGATTCCAGGGAATTTATTACGGCTTCTATATGAGCTGTAAAAATAACGGTAATCACAGTCAGTTTGATTATGACCGGAATATGGCTGATAACGATTATGAAGGTCAGATTGAAGGTGTCCTTGCAGGAATCAAGGACGGTACTGCACTCAAGGCTGACTACACAGAAATCGACGAAGCTATCGCATCTCTTGACGAAAAGCTTGCTGATGTAAATCTTACCGACGAAGCAAAGGCAGAGCTTGAAGAAATCAAGACTCAGCTTACAGAAATGAAGAATAATCCTCTTTCAAGCAAGGCTGATGTTGAAGAGCTTATGAAAGCAGTTGAAGAGCTTGAAGCAGGCGTTGAAGACGGTACAATCGTTCTTGTGGATGCATCTAAAATATTTGCTGAATATGATATAGCACATTCCGATGACTTAGAAGAAAAATACGGTAAAGAAAAAGTTGATAAAGTATTTTTTAAAATTCATATAAAAAATCCTGAAGTGATTGACAGCATTTGGGAATATGCCGATTCTATTACAGGTACGGTTGCAGAAACTGCAGATGAGATTGAAGAGATTAAGAGAATGTTTGACAATTTATATGAAGGTGTTGAGCGTTGCATAATCGGCACTCATAATATTGAAGAATATGAAGTAATCTCACCTGCAAAGTGCGGAGTAAATGCAATTGAATCAGCAACTTGTACTCTCTGTTGTGATGAGCTTACAAGAGAGGTTGAAAATTCAGCTCTCACTCACTCCTTCACCGAGTACGAGGTAGTTGATGCTCCCACTTGCGGCAAGGCAGGTAAGAAAGTAGCAGCTTGTGACAACGGTTGCGGTGCAGCGGATGAAAAAGAAATCGAAGCTCTCACTCACTCCTTCACCGAGTACGAGGTGGTTGAAGAACCTACTTGCGGCAAGGTGGGTAAGGAAGCGGCAACCTGTGACAACGGCTGCGGTGCAACAGACGAAAAGGAAATTCCTACTCTTGAGCACATTTTCCTTGAATACAAGTCAAATGATGATGCAACCTGTACTGCTGACGGTACAAAGACAGCTGAATGCGAAAACGGTTGCGGTGAAACAGATACAGTAACAGACGAAGGCACAATGCTTGATCACACTGATGAGGACGGCGACAAGATTTGCGATGATTGTCAGGCTGAAATTATTGATGTTTGTCCCGATTGCGGTGGAGCAGTTCACGAAGGTCAGCTTGCTGAATATATCTGTACTCTTGTTACACTTATCAAACTTATAGTTTCACTTGTTCAGTTTATCCAGCAGTTTACTGCATAAAATAATTACCGCCGGGGAGAAATCCTCGGCGGTTGATTTTTACATACTGTTTCACGGAATAGGCTGTATTCAATACTTTATTGTTTTTTTTGTTTGATAAAACTTATTTGACATAGCAATAAAAACAGTATATAATATCTATGTAAGATATTGATGTCTTATTTTATTAATTAAGGTTAAAGGGGTGATTTTATGGGCATCGGAATCAAGCGTGAAAAAATGCAAAAGGGTTGGAAATATTTCGACGTAATGCATAAAGACAGACGTGTAGCACGTGTTTATGAAGACGGCAAATGCACTATAAATTATCCTTCCTTTATGCCATATAATTTGTACCTTGAAAGCTCTGATGATTTTGACAGTAGGGTAAATAATCTCAATAATTTTTACTACTGGTGTGCATCAAGAGTTCTGACCCTGGACAGAAAATACGCTAAAGAAATTCTGCGTACAATCGGTGCAAGTCAGGCTGTTACCGATAAGGATAGAGCAATGATAGCTGTGTCGTATCACGGTCTTACCTTGACAGATGTATTCTGGATCAGAGCAGCAGGGGAGAAGATTGAATTCAGTGAGTTGAATCTTTATAACCATTCACTTTCGGATGCCTTTGCAGATGTAAGCTTACGTGGTAAGGATATAACAATTCAGAATTCAGAGCTGATTATGACAAAAGACGTTGCAGGAGATGTCGGTACTCCCGGTGTTGCACCTAAGGCGTGGATAAGACAGAACGACGATTTCTATCTGATGAAAGATGGAGATGAGCGTGATGTTGAAGCTGAATTGCTTGCATCAAAAATAGTAGGCTGCTTCAAGATAGATTATGTACCTTATGAAGAAGATTATTTTGACGGCGTAAAGGTATCCAAGTGCAAGATAATTACTTCTGAAGACAGAAGCATTGTACCTTATGAGTTTATTGATATTTACTGTGTAAACAGAGAAATAAACAAGCTGAAATTTGTTCTCAAAAAAGACAGTTATGCTTACTATATGATGAATATAGTAGATTATCTTATCGGAAACACTGACCGTCATTGGGGTAATTGGGGCTTCTTTGTTGATAATAATACCAACAAATTACAGGGCTTATATTATCTTATGGATTTCAATAAATCCTTTTTATCCTATGATAATATCGACGGTGCTTTGTGTCAGACTGCTGACAGAAAGATCACTCAGCGTGAGGCTGCAATAGAAGCAGTCGAAAAAATCGGATTGAATCAGATTTCTGAGATTCAGGAGGAATGGTTCTCCGACGAAAAGACAAAAGATATGTTTATGCAGAGACTTGATGTTTTACGCAGTGCTGTAACAGAATAAACATCATATATGAGCAAAAACTATTGATACCAATTTATTGATACCGGCTTTGATACCACGGGTTATATAATACTTGGAACAGGTAAAAATACGTGTATTTTTAATATAAAAACACGATTTATATTCTGTTCGGAAATTAAAAAGCTGTCTCATTGAAGAGTGGGAACAATAACAATCATCCCGAAATCCCTTATTTTACTAGGGTTTCGGGACTTTTGTTTTGTAATGGATACCCAAATTTATACGCAAGCCGAGAGGCATTATTACTTTTTGCGTTTTATTTGTGATTTCCGGTGTTATATATTTGATATTGAACAAAACAATCTCATTCATAAATAAAAAAATAGCCGCCGAGGAAAATGAACTGCCCCAGTTTGTGCTGGGACATTCAGTGAACAGGTGATTTTTTGTTCTGAAGATTTACAAAAAATCAAGTTGTAAAATTTATTTTACTTCCGTCTTTTGTACTTCAATGCAAGCACAAGACCAAAGCCGAGGGCCAGCACACTCACACCGATCATCATCAAGGACGATGCAGATATCATACTCTGCGGTTGGAATGGTGACTGTCCTCTGTTGGAAAAGCCACTGTCAGGTCTTTGCATCTGACCATCCTGTACGGAAATGCTACCGAAACCGGAATCAGGTCTTTCACCGCCTTGGAAATTACCGGGCATCTGCGGTATTTTGTTGCCGCTTTCTGTGGCACCGGATTCGGTTGACGGCTTTTGGGCAGAGGAGTCATTGTCTGCACGGTTGTCAGAGCCGCTCTGAGGCTTTTGCATATCACCGTTCGGAAAGCTCATGCCGCCTTTGCCTCCCATGCCGCCCATTGAACCCATATCGCTTGTGTTGAGCTCACTTGCATCAATAAGAGTATCACTGACCTGAGTTGCAGATGTTGAACCGATAGTACCGCTAAGCTGACCCTTTACGCTTTCAGCTCTGAGTATGCAGAACTCTTTAAGAGTAGCACTGCCTTTTTCGAATTCTTCGTATGTGCAGAATTTTGTAGGGTCTTTTTCGATATAGGGAAAAATCATTGCAACTGTACTGTCGTAGAACTCTTCAAAATATCCACTTTCAAAATATTCGGATATAAATTCTGAGAAGTACTGATGGTAAAGCTCTGTGTATTCTTCACTGCTGAAAATCCAATCAATCATCGGTCTGTCACCGTTACCGCTTACGGACAACGGAGTGTCGATCGGGTCATTGACGGAGCTTGTTGCATCACCCATAGACATAAAGCTACCAAATGCAAGGTTATAGTCCCAGGGGATCATCTGCATCTGTCCGTCGTTTTCATAAAGATAATAGTTGTGAATCATTGAGCCTGTGTAGCTGTCGCCATTGACAACAAAGTTGTGTACTACGAAGTAATTGATAACAGCTTCAATATCTACTGTGTTTTCAAGGTCTTCACCGTTGCCGAGTCGCTTGAGAGCCTCAATAAGACGCTTTTCATCTGCCTTTGAGACATCTGTCTTAGCACTGCCGAAAATGTTGGAGTAGCTGTCTGCATTGTCGTCGATATACTGAAGCTTAACATCTGATGAACCCATACCGAATCCACCGGGCATACCACTTGGCATTTCTCCGCCGAATGACGGCATGCCTGAGCCCATAATTTCCTGCATAAGCTTCTGGGTGGTATCTTCATCGAGCTTTGACATCAGTGACATAATGTCAGCCATTGAAATGTTTTCGAAATCTATTCCGTCTAAAAGAGATTCATCAAGACCGAGCTTTCTGAAAGCATTTCGTACTGTTTCTTCGTCAATATCAAAATTGAATCCGCCCATATCTCCCATTGACGGCATATCAAAGCCTGAGGGGAAATTACCGTCTGAGGGAGGTGTGAATGAAGCTTTATTGCTGAGCTGCATAACCTGAGCTGAAGAAGAGCTTTCTGTACTTATACCTAAAATGTTGGAAAGATCAGGTGCTTCTCCACCGCTCATGTTGGGAGGCATCTGTCCGCCCATATCGGGAGGCATCATACCTTCGGGCATTTCTCCGCCGAAGGAATTACCCATATCAGGCATTTCACCGCCAAAGGGATTCCCACCGCCTTGGGGAGGTGCCATACCTTCCGGGAATGTGAAGCCCTCAGGCATTTCTCCACCGAAAGGATTACCGCCACCCTCGGGAGGAGTCATACCATTGGGAGGTGTCATACCTTCAGGCATATTGGGGTAGGAGGGGGATGTGGTTGTTGTGCTTTCAGCTACAGTTGTATTTTCAGTTGTCGGAACTGTAGTGGTGGTTTCAGATGTAGTTGTGTTTTCTGTTGAGGGAGCCGTGGTAGTTGTTGTATCGGGCTGTGTAGTTGAGGTATCAGGCTGTGTTGTAGTTGCCGGGGTTGTTGTCTCGGCAGAATCTGATTTGTTACTGCCCATAAAGGCATCCATATCGAAATCCTTACCGTTGCCTCTGCCACCTCCCATGTTGAGGCTGTCGGGCTTGTAAAGCTCACCGTAGTCCTTGCCGTAATTACGCTGTAAGAAAGACTCCTCAACACCCTCGACTGCAAGATAAAGTCCCCAGTCTGTACCGTTAACGGTTATATAAGCATAACTGCAAAGAGGTGCCGCTACACCCATATCGTTCATCATTGTGTAGGTGAGATAATCCTTCATATAAGTATTATCCTGAATAACATTGTTAAGAACAAGCTTATCAAGACCGTGATAGGTGTTGGTACTGTTGTAATGGTCAAATTCAACCTTGAAGCTGTATCTGTCATTGCCGTAAGATGCAACAGAGCTCAGAGAGGTGTTACCCTTGCCTCGTATAGCAACATTTTTAAAGGCTTCATTATCAATCACAACAGAGCAGGTATAATACTCTTCGCTTGTACAGTTATCAAGGAACTCGTCCCAGTCATCCATTATGATTTCGATAGTGTGTACCTTTGAATTGTCAAAGAGGGTAGTTTCGTACCTCATTACGGTTGACGATTTTTTTAGGCCGAAATTTTCAGCGTTGACAAAAAGTACGGAAATAATCAGCGTAAGTGCAAGAACAACACAGCAAATTTTATCAAAATGTTTATGTGTTGACATCTTTTTTCACCTTAACCCATATATTCGCCGTTGTAGCTTACAAGTACTGCGCTGCTTACGCCCTTGATGTTAGTAAGTGCATTGATGAAATCTGTATTTTCATCCTTGAGACGTACATCGAGAGTGAGCTCTACAAAATCTTTCTGAGCTGTCTTGCTCTTGACTGTGCACTTGAGTACTTTTCCGTTAAGGAAGTTTACTACAGCTTTTTCACTTTCATAGCCGTTACACTGAATAACGATAATATAGGGGTTGCAGTGGGACTTTTTGTTTACGAAAACAAGAAGGATTACACCGATGATAACACTGCCGATAACTGCAAGAGGAATCATACCTGCTGCAAGAACAATGCCGACAGCGATTGACCAGAATAAGAATGCAATATCAAGGGGCTCTTTGATTGCAGTACGGAAACGGACAATTGAAAGAGCACCGACCATACCGAGTGAAAGAACAACGTTTGAGGTTACTGCAAGAATAACAACAGTTGTAATCATTGTAAGAGCGACGAGTGTTGTACCGAAGGATGATGAATACATAACACCCTGATAGGTCTTTTTGTAGACAAGGAAGATGAACATACCAAGGCCGAAAGCAAGAGCGAGTGCAACTGCCATATCGAGGATGCTTACACTTGAGATATTCTCAAGAAAGCTTGATTTGAAAATGTCATTGAAATTCATAATAAATACTCCTTTTTAATTATTGTTTAATCGTAAATTCTGCAAGATGCATATTTTGAAAAAGCGCCTGAACGGCAGGATGGAAGCTGAACTATATCCCTTATAACATCAGGAAGATATTCATCCCATTTTACTTCCAGGATAATCGGTGCATTACCAACCGGTATTGTAATGCAGTCAGGATTTAAAAAGTCAGTACATCGAAGACCTGTGCGGATATTGTAGTCTAATGTTACCCGTACATTACCCGCCGTGAGAACAAAAGGCTCTCGTGTATAGTCAACTATAGTTTTCGGCATTAAGCCCTGATTTTTAATTTTTGTGTAAAACTCCTGAATGAGAGGGTCTTCACTTCTTATCATCCATTCGTGATTTCCGTCAACAATCGCCTGAGCCTGCTGAGGAGTCAGAGGTGTACTCTCCTTGACACCGAGTCCGTTGATTTTGCTTTTCTTTTCAAGATGTATAACCGATGTGTCGTGATTATAAAATCTTATACGGAACTTTTCTCTTTTGTTGACACCGTCAATTTTTTCTCTGAGGGCTTTATCCGATGCATTATCAAAATATAAGCTTCTGATAAAATACTTGCCGTCAACGGCATAAGTATCTCTTTTAGCAACTGCTGACAGTCTGCTTCTGAGAGTCAGTACATCCATATAACTGATTTCGTGCTTCCATTCGTGTCGGTATTTCATATGTTTCACTCCCTTCTTTTAAAGGCATGAAAATGCCTTCTGTAGTCGATGATAACATTCTACAGAAGGTAGGTTGAAGTTTTATTGAAAAACATTTAAACTTCGCAATATTTTATTGTCACAAATCCGGGAATTCAGCTCTGAATTCCACATAACCGTTGTCGCAATGCACCTGAATGGTACCCTTATGAGCTTCTACTATGGATTTAGCTATTGCAAGACCGAGACCGTAGTGATTATCTTCTGAGTTTCGGGCAGTATCTACACGATAAAAACGCTCAAATATCCTTGATCTTTCATCCTCGGGTATTGATTCGCCTTTATTTACAACCGAAAGTATTATTTTTTTATGTTCAGCCGACAAAGAAAGATATATTTCCTTTGCATCTTTGCTGTGTCTTAAGGCGTTATCTATAAGTATTGATACCAACTGTTTAAGTTGGGCTGAATTGCCCTGTATGGTGACACCTTTAGAAATATTGCTGATTAAACTTATGCCTTTTTCATAAGCAACACTCTCAAAAGGTAGTACCTCTCCGTTACATAATCTGCTGAGATCAAGCTGCTCCATAACGGGTGTAACATTTTCTGTACGGGCAAGCTCAAGAAGCTGACCTACAAGCATACCCATTCTCTCATTCTCGTAAAGGATATTGTCGAGCCATTGATTTTCACCGATTTCACGGGAAAGAAGCTCCGCATTTGCATTGACAACAGAAACGGGAGTTTTAAGCTCGTGACCTGCATCGGAAATAAACTGCTTTTGCTTTTTATAGCTTTCTTCAAGAGGGTGTACTATTTTTCTTGCAAAATACACAGAAATAAAGAAAAAGACTACAAGAGCCAACGCACCGAATATAAGGGTGTATCTGAATAGCGTTGTTGCACTTTCATTAAGAAATGTATTATCCATAAATACAACAAGAGTATACCCGTTTTTTGAGGCCTTGTAATAACTCATACCGTTTTTGCGACCGCTGGTTTTTGTACTTTCCGATATATTCAGGCTGAGCCTTTCTAATTCTTCATCGGAGTGTATCGCAGGCTGTTCATTTTTTGTTTCAAGTACCTTGCCTTCATCGGTCAGTGCCACACTGTAAAATGTAGACAACTGAAAGATCGGAGAGTCTGTTATAAATCCCGGCTTATCAGGCATAGGCGGCATAATACTCGGTGGCATTCCTATAACAGGCTGAGAGAAATTCATCTCATACATATCCGCCTGAGCTTTAAGCATCTCTGTGTTTCGTCTTGTCATTTCTAAATAGCTTGAAGCGTAGATAACGCCGAGAGTACCAACCCATAAGAGTATAAGTATAGACATTATTGCGGCAACAATTTTTCTTCGTGATTTCTCAAACATCCTCACACCTCAATTCGTACCCGATGCCTCGAATGGCTTTTATCTCAGTTTTTGCCTCAACAAAGGCGAGTTTTTTACGGGTGAATGACATATAAACTTCCACATTGTTATATTCTGCTTCGTTTTCAAAGCCCCAGATTTTAACAGCAAGCTGCTCTCTGGTCAATATCTTTCCTCCGTTAGACACAAGGTATTCCAGTATCCGGTATTCTTTTTCACTAAGTCGGACACTAAGTCCCTTTGTAACACAAGTAAGCTCAAGAGTGTTGGTGTCAAGGGTTATGTCACCGAAAGAGAGATTACCGTCCAAAGTGTTCATGGTACGGCGGCAAAGAGCTCTGAGTCTTGCGAGAAGCTCCTTTGTCATAAAAGGCTTTGTAAGATAATCATCGGCACCGCTGTCAAGACCTGTGACCTTGTCGTCAAGCTCTGCTTTTGCAGTAAGTATCAGAATCGGAGTGGTTATACCCTTGATACGGGCTTTTTTTGCAACCTCGTAACCGTTCATTCCCGGAAGCATAACATCAAGGATTACTATATCATAAATATCACTTTCAATAGCAGTAAGGCCGTCAATACCGTTATCATAATGATCAACATCATATTTTTCAAGACGGAGAATTTCGCAAAGTGCCTGTGCCATTCTTTTTTCGTCTTCAATAAGTAAAATCCGCATAGATGCACCTCCTCATTATAGTAATTATACCATAAAATATTGAAATTTGATTGAAGAAAAATAAAAAAAGGAATAAAATGCTTTAGAATTTTATTCGCACATAAGCGTTTTTTCTGTTGTCTTGTAAAAGCTCTTATTATTTGTTATAATGTAAATAATAAGAGGATGAAATTATGAGGATAAAAAGTAAATGTACAGAAATGTCTGTGTGATTTTACAAAAATCAAAGCAAAGGTAGGTAAATAAAATGAAGATAGCACTTTTCGGCACTAATCAGCTTCAGTTTTCAAAGGTTTATACACCTGAAGTGCTCAAAAAACTTAGTAAGTACGGTGAACTTTCAGGTAAAATCAACCGCAAAAATCTCAAAGAAAATTCGGAGTTTCTCAAGGATTGCGAAATAGCATTTTCCACCTGGGGTATGCCTAAATTCACTAAAGAAGAAATTAAAGAATATATGCCTAAGCTCAAGGCGGTATTTTATTCCGCGGGTACAGTGCAGTATTTTGCAAGACCTTTCCTTGAAAGCGGAGTGAAGGTTTACAGTGCTTTTGCCGCCAACGCCGTACCCGTTGCAGAATATACCTTTGCACAGATTACCTTAGCGACAAAGGGTTACTTTCAATCGGCTAAATATTATCGCAGGCTGTTTCCTCGTTCAATATCATTTGCTAACTCATCAACAGGTAATTTCGGCTGTAAGGTCGGACTTGTAGGTCTTGGCGCAATCGGTCAGATGGTGGCAAAGAGACTTATGGAGCTTGATGTTGAGGTTTATGCCTATGACCCCTTTGTAGCAAAAGAGAAAGCGGAGGAATTAGGAGTTAAGCTTATAAGCCTTGAGGAGCTTTTCAGTGAGTGTGATGTTATCAGTAATCACCTTGCAAATAAGCCGGAGCTTGAAAATGTATTTAATTACAAGCTTTTCAGGAGAATGAAAAAGCACTCTACCTTTATTAATACAGGCAGAGGTGCTCAGGTAGCGGAATATTCACTTGCATTATCACTTCTTTTGCATCCGTCACATACCTTTGTGGCTGATGTAATCAAAAGAGAGTTCTTCCCTTATATCAACCCGCTTTTCTGGTGTCATAATGCGATACTCACTCCTCACATTGCGGGCAGTACGGGAAAAGAGCCGCAGAGAATGGCTTATTACATGATGGAGGAAATGGAAAGATTCCTTTCGGGGGAAGATACAAAATACGAGGTTACCCTTGAGTCCCTTGAACGAATGGCATAAGGAGAATGATTATGTCTGAATTAAGGCAGATTATAACGATGTTGATACTGGAAGAATGGTGAAAATAAGTCTTTTGGGGAGATAGTCCGTTAATTTGCCGATCTTAATATGAATGTTGTAATAAGCAAACAGCCAACGATTTCGTTGGCTGTTCTTATATCCGAAATTATAATGCTTTTCCGCCTGAAACCTTTATCACCTGGCCTGTAAGCTTTTTTGCTTGATTACTTGCAAGGAATAAAATGGTCTCAGCAATATCTTCGGGGGTAATAAGCTCTCCCATGGGAATTAACGGAAGTACTGCCTTCTCTAGCTCTTCATCAATCCAGCCTGTCTGTGTTGGTCCGGGGGCAACACAATTGACTGTAATTCCGTATTTTGCAACCTCAAGAGCGATGCTGCGGGTAAGAGCTTCCATGGTTGCCTTGCTTGCGCCGTAAGTAATCTGACCAGCAAAAGCTTGAGCCGCATCTGTTGAAAGATTGATGATTCTGCCGTAATTACCGCGGTGGCTAATAAACTCTTTAATCATCAGAATACTGCCTCTGACGTTGACGGCAAAGGTGTCGTCAATTACTTTGGTAGTAATAGTTTCGATTGTATCGATGCCATCCATATCGCCATCTGCCGCATTGTTAACTAAAATGTCCGCTTTTCCGTACTTTGCCATAACTTCAGCATAGATTTTCTTTACTGAATTCTCATCAGAAATATCACTTTCCAGAATAAGATAATCAGCATTGACTTTCTTAAGCATTTCCTCTACGGTGTCAGCATTTCCGGCGTTGGCTTTAAAATATCTGTCAGCACCGTTTTATCTGTCTTGCTTTCGTCGTACTCTCTGGGGATTTTCTTATATACAAGAACTACTTTTGCACCTTCACGGGCGAAGGCGAGGGCAGTAGTTGCACCTATACCTTGCGGATTGTTTGCACCTGTAATTATTGCTACTTTATCTTTTAAACCGTAATCAATCATAAATATACCTCTTTTGTTTAATCTGAATATAATTTTATAATATCTGAGCGAAGTTGTCAATGTGTTGGTTTGTACAATAAATCTAATGGAAAAATGGTGTATTGATTTTACTGCTTACGGAATGATATAATACTTATAGAATCAGATTTAATGTAAGAGGTGATAATATGGCGACGATAGAAGAAACACTTGTCCGACTCAAAAAGTCTCAATTTCGTTCAAAATTCCATTTGTCTGAAAATGATAAGAAATATACTAATGAAAAAGGTGTGGATGAAATCAGAAAGCATGCGGCAGATTTTGTTGCGAAACGTCTTGCTCCTGCTTTTATTGCCAATGACGGCAAACAGACCCCTATGAGAGGACACCCTGTGTTTGTGGCTCAGCATGCTTGTGCTTGTTGTTGCCGTGGTTGCTTGAATAAATGGTACAGAGTGCCTTTGGGTGTGGAGTTAACCGCAAACCAACAAGAAAGAATAGTTAATTTGCTTATGGCTTGGATAGAGAATGAAATGCTGTAATTATACTTAATTGTTATTTGATATATCAGTAAATAGTTATAATATCTACGTAAGATATTGATGCTTTGACTTAATAATTAAGCTCAAAGGTGTATATTAATATTTTTTAATTAGCTCTTGTTTTTTGCGGTTTTGATATGCTAAAATGAATCCATAATAAACCGAAGGAGAAGATAATTATGTTTTTAGCTCTGAAGAAAATGATTGCAGCTATGGTAGCAATTATTATGACAATTACAGGATATCTTGATTTTGCAGATGTTATTATCAAGCCTGATGCTGTAATGGCTGAATACTATGTTTCGGTAAACGGCGATGACAACAATGTAGGCACTTGCGAAGCTCCTTTTGCTACAATCGAAAGAGCAAGAGATGAAGCGAGAAAGCTTACTGCTGATATGTCAGGTGATATTATTATCCATATCGAGGAAGGTACATATACTCTTGAAGATACTCTTACCTTCAATGAAAAGGACTGCGGTACAAACGGCTATGGTGTAAAATATATCGGTAACAATGCAGTAATCAGCGGTGGTACTGAAATCAGTGATTTCACTCTTTACGATTCCGAAAAGAATATCTATGCCGCAAAGGTTCCCGATGGTATGAATTTCCGTCAGGTGTATGTTGACGGAGAAAAAATTATCCGTTCAAGAAGCAATTCCGACTATTCAACAAGAATTATCGGTGCTTCACG
>JAFZFT010000013.1 GCA_017555765.1 Clostridia bacterium
AAAGATTTTCTATATAGTTTTCCATTTGTACCTCCTTAACTAAAAAATAAAATTGAAGGAGAGATACCGTTAACGGCATCCCTCCTCCAACCAAAACAAAAAATTAGAGTTCTCCAGTTATGAGTAAGACACTATGAAATTAATATGTAAGATGAGGCGGGTGGATAATTGAAAAAATGAAGACATCTGTGAATTAAACATCTCACATATAGCATTAGCCGCCGAGGATCTCCCTCGGCGGCATTAAATTATATTTTAAGCTGCTGAATAAACTGTATGAATGATATCAGAAGCTTGACAAAATTTACAATTGTACAGATATATTCTGCCATATCGCCTTCGTGAACAGGCATGCCACAGTCACTGCAAAGAATATTTTCACCACCAATGTCGCAAACGCCGTCATTATCTTCATCAATATGACCAAGAGCAGCAATTTCATTGTAGGTTGTGTAGTTACACTCTGTACAATACTCATAAGTTTCCCAACCGATATTTGAACAATTCGGATCCTGTGCATCTACCTGAATAAGAGTATCCTTATGATTAAGAGCATCAACTACAATTGTTTCTCTGCCAAGTTCTTCACTGCATATACTACAGTAAACTGCCATATCATATGATCCGCCATCTGTACATGTTGCCGCTACATCATTTTCCTTAACAGCTTCTGATTCTTTGTGTCCGAGGGCTGCTTTTTCTGCATAGGTTGTATAGTCACATCTTGAGCAGGTTACGTATTCATCCCAGCCGATTTCTGTACAGGTGGGTGCTTTTGCTTCATGTGATTCTTCAGTATGACCGAGAGCATTAACTTCTTCTGTATATGTGTGACTTGCATCATTCTTACAAGTAAAAGTCTTAACACCCTTTTCAGTACAGGTAGGTTCAGTAGTTAAAACGCCTTCATAATCATGACCGATGGCAGACACTTCGTCTGAAGTGTATGTATCGCCGCAAGCACACGTATAAGTTGTGTAACCGTTTTCTTCACATGTGGGTGCCGTTACTGATGTTTCATAGCTGTGACCCGTTGCAGATACTATCTCTGTTTCTCTGCTGAGTTCTTCGCCACATACTGAACAGTACACTACCACATCATATGAACCGATTGCTATACATGTTGCTACGACTTCATTTTCCTTAACTGCTGCCGATTCCTTATGTCCAAGTGCCGGAATTTCTTCATGGCCTGAAAGCCATTCATTACATATAGGACAGAATACACCAGCTGTATATCCAACTTCCGTGCATGTAGCATCTTGTTGCGGACACTCTATTCTGTCATTATGTTCTGTACATTTAACAATATGTTGATCGTCATAAAAATATCCAACAGGCACATATAAAAGTTTTTCCTCCGAAAGAGCAAAATCAACAACATCATGCATGAAATAATACACTCTATCAAATCTGTATTCTTTTTCGCCGTCAAGCAACTCATCTTTCAGCGTATTCTGTGTTGTGCTAGCTCCGATTTCTTCACATTCATCTTTATTGTTGGGATCATATTTATACTTTTCGATATTGATGATTTCACAACTCGATTCAACATCAATAAGTTCAAGATGAATATTTACAGGAGAGGCTAATCGAGTCATTGTTCCAAAAACATAGTACGCATATTTTTCAAAGACATTGGCACTGAATGATGCCTCTAATAAATATACGTTCCAAAATCTATTAGTATCATCATCGAATGACTTCTCAACATTATTATCAACAAGAGTCACAGAACCACTGGGATTATTAGAGCTTGCACTATCAGCATCCCAAGAAGGCAACCATGTGTCAAACCAAATATATAAAAGTGTTGGTCCTGTTACTTTAATGTAAAAATATTCACCTAATGTAAAATGGTAGGAACCTGCTACACCATATCCACCATCACCGTACCCATCACAATAAGCCGGAAGTCCATTGGAAGTAAAAATTTCACAACAACTGTCTGTAATCCATCCGTAATGTCTAAAAGCTTTCACTTTAAACCATTTTGGATTTTCTTCAGATGCATTTATATAATGCGGTACATTAGCATTTAAAACATCAACATTTTCGGGTATCTCAACTTTGTCTTTTTCATCTATGCAATAAATATAAATTTCATAAACTTCATTTGCATAGCTGTTTTCCCATCTTACTTCAAACTTAATTTCTAGCGGCGAAAATCTTCCTGTAACAGTGTTAACTTTGCCTGTCAATCTACCGTCATTATTGAGTTCTAATCCATCAGGAAGATATGAAACATTGATGCTGTGCTTATAACCCTTGTCTGCAAAATCAAGAATCTGATAATCTATATCTTTACCCTTTTCAACATACCAATGGTATCCGTTCAAAGCACAATAGGGTTGCATATTAACATCATCCGGCTTTTCTTTCACATTAACAACAAAATCGCCTCTGAGATTTCCGACTTCAATATATCCGGTATTGTCACCAATATTTTCAAGTCGTACATAATAGTCCACATCTACATTATATGTGTCCGCCATCTCTTTTAGAGTGTATAATGCAGTGTTTCCGTCTGTCATCACAACAGTGCAGATTATGTTATCTTCATAAATAAACCTAGATGCATTTGCATTCAGCTCACAATCGTAGCCGTTGTATAAACTGTACTTATGCTTAGCAGAAATACTCGAAATTGTACACTCTTTGATAACAACAGGAACATCATAGGTCTTCTGAGCAAATTCAACGGTCGCAAAATAAGTTCCTACCGACCACGGATTATTGCTGCTCTGACTATCCTTAATTTTAACACCATATAATTCTTCTCCGTCTGATGCAATAAAACTATAATCAGGCCTTGTATAAATAAAGTTCTTCGACGTATCATCTTTGTAATTAACTGTCAATGTATCGCCAAGTTCAAATCCAATGTAATATTCGCCATAATAATTCGTAGATATATTTTCAACAAATTCATACGGCTCAAGCGGTACAAACTCTATCGAATCCACAGGATTTTCTTTAACATCGACATTTATACTGCATTGTTTTTCGGCATAACAAATTTCTAAAGAGTTATTTTTTCCGTTAATGCTATACGGCTGCTTTAAATTAATATCAACATCTTCATCTTTTATTATTTTGCCATCTTCAGACATAAAATAACTATAGCCGTAATCATCATCGTATTCGTCATACTCACCATAAGTATATTCTGCCGTTCTGCCGTCATTATAATTTACAATAAGCTTATCTCCGATTTCAAAAGAGGGCGAGTAAAAATAATAATATTGGCTATCCTGATCGTCATATGTATAATGACCGCCTGAATATCCTTCATAAAAAACATAATTTTCAACAGGAACAAATCCAATTGACTCAACAGGATTTTCTCTTATTTCAACATTTACTTTACAGCTAACTACATCACCAAGACTAACAGTAAAATAGTTGTGCTCACCATCAGGTATCCAATGATTTTTACCTTGTTCATCATATCGATCTACAAAATAAATGCTGAACGAATCCCATTTTTCACTAATGAATTTTTCTACTCCGTCAAAAGTGTAAACATCAGTAGTTCCGTCTATATTGTAGATCGTGAAGGAGTCACCCTTTTCAAATGAAGGCGTATAATAATCATAATATCTCAAGCCCGAATCATCATAGGTGTAATAACCCTCTGAAACAATCTCTTCTAAAACATAAGGAGTTTTAGGCGTGAACGATATGGCTTTACACAGAGCAAGTCCTCCTATTTCCGTTACGCTTTCAGGAATATCAATATAATCAAGCGATGTACATCCCATAAAACTACAATCCGCAATCTCTTTCAATGTGTCGGGAAGGCTGACTGTTTCCAAATTTATGTAACCTTTAAAAGCACTGTACTGTATAGATGTAATGCCATCTTTAATTACGACTTTTTTAACATCGTCTTTGTATTTATCTCCAACAACCGAACCGTAATCATCCATTTTACCGTTGCCTTCGACTACAAGCTCACCGTCAGCATAAAGACCCCACTTGATATTCTCACCAATATTGCCACTAGTTACCGGAGCACTTTCTTGGCAAACATCGCAAAGTTTATCTGCATTCTTGTCGATATGTGGTTTTCTTTTGATTTCCCGATGTCCGCTGAGCCACTCATTACAATCCTCACATAATACACCTGCTGTATAGCCGGATTGATAACAATTAGATTCTTTAGCAGGAACAGAAGTTCTATTCAGATGTTTACAAGAGATATTTCCATCAGTAACATTACCGTCTGTTACATTATCGCCTGAATTAAAGTGAATATTTGCATTTAATAAATCATCATTATGACTGTATATTTTTATTTTATTCCATTGATTTTGCGTTCCATTAAAATACACATCGGTAAGATTCTCACAAGAATTAAATGCTTGTTGTTCTATTTTTGTTACACTACTAGAGAATGTTACAGTCTTAAGGTTTTTACAACCTTGAAATGCAGAACCACCAATTTCCGTTACACTATTTGACATAACTATATTTTCAATGGTTTTAGAGTCCATAAATGCACCATAATATATTCTTTTTATACCGTTTGGAATTGTATAGGTTTTATCTGTTTTTCCCAATGGGTAACTATGCAATGCTCCGTACATTTCAAATAAAACGCCGTCTTTGCTTGAATACCAACTATTGCCGTTTTCAACGACTATTTCGCTGAGATTGTTGCACCGCATAAACGGAAGAAATCCTATAAAACTTACATTTTTAGGGATAATTATTCTTTTAAGATTTTCGCAACTATGAAATGCAGAATTACCAATATTTGTTACACTATCAGCAATTATAATATTTTCAAGGTTTATACATTTATAAAACACATCGTCTCCTATACCTGTTATTCCATCTTCTATAACAACAGTTTTAATATAAGTACAATAGTCAAACCACGGGGCTACTTCATCGTAACAGTCTACCAGCATCCCTTCTCCGCTGATAAGTAGTTTTCCTTTATCATCAATAGACCAAAAAACAGTATCACCGAATTTGCCGTTATAAATAATACTTCCATCGGTAACATTTCCGTCTGTTGCATTACCGTCTGTAGCATTGCCTGATGTAACTTTGTTCAAAGCGTAATCATCCAATAACTCACCTAAAGCGTCTGCAACAATACCGAGGCTGCAATTTACAGTCCCGATAAGCATAAGAATCGTTAAAAACAAACTTAAGGTTTTCTTTATACTTCTTTTAACTTTTCCTGCTTTAAATTCTAACTCCATAATAATTCCTCCTTGTTTTTAATTTATTTAAACACCTTTCGGTGATTGTTCCTTTTCTTTGTAATACATACCTGCGATACAAGATATAAAAATGTACATTATTGGGGTTGTAAACGGTTGAGCAATATTAACAGTTGCCTGTATCCAAAATGCAACCAAACCTGAAAATAAACCTATAGCCAATGCATTATTTTTCAGCTTTTTCACCACTATAAATATCACCGCACCAATAATTGATAAATAGGTCAACAAGCCAACCACACCAATCGTAAGAAGGTACTGCAGATATTCGTTGTGAGCCTGATCAAGAATCCTGCCATTATGAACATCAAGTGAAACAGTATATCTGTACAGTGATTCCGGTCCGATTCCAAACAACTTCTCCCGTACAGAAAGGCCCTTATATATATCTATGCATTGTCTCCATATGCCACCTCTGTAAGTACCCCATTTGTCAGTTATTTTGAAATATTCATCCAAAATCCCCAACGAATTAGTATTAGCAATCAAAAAAAGGATAACAAGTATCAACATTGCAAAAGCCAAACATAAACAATATGTTATTTTCAACTTTTTAAGATTTTCCGGATGTTTTTCTAAAACATACAAAAAAACGAAGCATATAATAGCAACAATCACTGCAACTATAGGATTAAACAACAAAGATAACAGCTTTGATATTCTGACATTTTTTATAGGCATGAATTGATAAATTACCATATATAATTCAGCTGTGAAAACCATAATGAGTACAGCAGTAAAGAATTTTTTTATCCTTAAAATATCAGAAAAAAGGAATAACGGTATAATCAACATTGCAGTAGCAAACCCAACTACGAAGCTCTCACTTGAAGTAACCATAGCACCCATTGTTCCTGTTATTAGTACCAAAGTGTATATTACAGTACTAAGTTTAGTTTTAGTAAGACAAAATCCGCATACAACTAAAGGCAACAACAAACATATGTAACTACTATAAAAATTTATATTACCTATTGTGGATATATAATTTGATTTATTATCCTGACTGAGATTTCCGTAAAATCCCAGAAGATCTATATCAAAACAATTTAACACGCCGAAAATCGAAACAAGCGTCAGACCTAACATAGCACTCAACAAAACATTCTGACCGAATTTAAAATTTCTTGAAACAAGAAAATAAATTAAAAGATAGACAAAAATAGTAATAACACCCTGATATCTTGACGCTGAGCCAAATATCGCATCCTGCTTATAACAAGAAAACATAGCAGATATAACAAAAGCAACAAAAAATAAAACAAACGGTATATCTGTTTCAATGATTGAAATACGCTCTATATCAAATTCTCTTTTTAAAATTTTAAAAAAAGCAAAAGCTAAAAACGTCAAAATTGATACAGCCATAAAATAATAATATTTTGATTCTGTAATGTTGTAATAGCCATTTGTAATTATAAGTGGTAAAAAGAACAAAATCGCACATAAGTATATGCTTGTGTATTTAGTGAAACACATTTTCCAAATATCACGTTTATTTTTATTTCCCATATAACTTTACTCCTGCTATTGATAGAGTTAACCCTATCAATAGAAATAAGCCTCTTTTTTCTATTATAATTCGAATCATATGCACTGTCAAGCGAATTTCTATTTTACATAGGTTCAACTGCATTATGAATTAAATTATCATTAAATTGAGGTGATAATTATGAATATTAACCCCGCAGAACTCGGTAAAAGAATAGCTAAAAGAAGAAGGGAACTCGGATTAAAGCAGTGCGAAGTATGCGAAATGGCAGAACTCAGCGATAAATATCTTTCCAATATAGAACGTGCAATTTCACTTCCGTCGTTGCAGGTTTTTATGAAGCTTTGCGAAGTATTAAAAACAACTCCTGATGCTTTGTTATTAGGAACAACGCCATCAGCTTCCTCCTCAGACATAGCCGTTCACTTAGAAAATAAAATAAAAAATATGAATGAAAATCAAATCAGTTTAATTTTAAGCTTTACAGATTGGGTTGAAAATCAAAAACTTTAATGTATAATACTATCTGTAGAACTATCTTATAAATATAAACAACACCAATTCTTAAATTGTGACACATTAGTCATAAAAATTACAATGGAGGATTTATGCTTAATTTTTCTTCAACACTAATAGATACAACTGAAGAAAAAGATAAATTTGAAAAGCTGTACCATCTTTACAAAAAACGTATGTGGTATGTTGCTTTTCAAATTCTTAATGATCCCCAAAAAGCAGAAGATGCCGTACAAAACGCCTTTATTGGTATCGCAAAAAACATAAGTCATATTGATAATCCTGATTCTAAGGCGGCATTTGCTTATGTTATTACAGCAGCCAAGCATTGTGCTCTCAACATATCGGCTAAGGATAAAGCGGAAAATCTTATTGAATTCGAAACTATCAATTTTCTCGACAGCAAGCAAGAAAAAGAGATAACCGATATAGATGATAAAATGTTAATTATTTCAGTACTGAAAAAGATACCGGGTGCATATCGTGACTTGCTATATCTTTACTATTATGAAGATATGAGCGAAAAAGAAATCGCTCTCCTTACAGGAAAGCGATACACAACAGTACGAAAACAAATATCAAGAGCCAGAAAAGCATTTAGCGAAACATTAAAAAAGGAGGGCGATATTTATGAAAAAATATAACTCCGTTTTAAAAGATGCTTTGTATGAATTAAAGCTTGAAGAGCTTGATGCCTTACCGGATGAAGATGAGATCGAGCATGAATTCAGCAATAAATTTAACAAACAAACAAAAAAGCTTATAAAAAGCGAAAAAAGTAAAAGTAAAGCACTAAAAGTAGCTGCTTCTATTGCTGTGATACTCATAATATCTGTCTCACTACCCACTGTAAATGCTACTGATAAAATCTTCGACTTCTTCATTAACATTTATAATAATGTCTTAAATATCAAAGCAGACTATTATTCTAAGTCAAATCAGGCTCACGAAATTACTACATTCTATTTTTTAAATGAAACACCCGAAGGATGCAGAGTAAAATACTATAGCACTGTTCCGTATATAATGCGTTATCAGATAGCGAACAAAGATAAATCAATCGTTATTTATTTTACACAATCTTTAAAAATCTATAGCGGTGAAAATAATATAAACACAAAAGACGCTTATGTAGAATACCTCGATATTAATTCCATTAAAAATGTAATTTTCATAGACAATGGTGAAACAATATACTGTATTTGGGATGAGCACGGATACCGCTTCGAACTGAGTTATACCTCCTCTCTCGGAAAAGATTTTTTATATAAAAACATAGGAAAGCTTTATGAATTCGACGTTGATAATCCACCAACTTAAATTTAAGATGTAACACTATAAAAATAATCGCCGCAAAATACGGCGATTATTTTTATCTTGACCAAATTAAAGTTAGCGAATTATCCTGATTGTACTGAAATCCTAACGGCTGAGCTCTTCCGTCTACAATGGGAATCATACAGTAAAGGGTTGGTTTATCTAAATAGACACACTGATATACATAAAACTCGTCAAAATCATACCCATCCATCTTAAACTTTGTTTTTGTTGTACCGAGCCATTCATAATTTGCATTCAGATAGTTCATCATTTCGCTTTCAATATCCCTATCCTCTGAATTACGCATATAATCTGATTCTTGTTGAACATTTATTGCATTTTCGAAATCTGTTAACGATAAAGTATTCTCAAAAATTTCCTCGTCTACCTTGCCTTCATGTTTTATGTTAATAATTTCTAATTCGGTTAGCACATATAGCCCGGAAATGATTACTGCAATCAGAATAATAATCGAAATAAAAGCTTTTTTAAACATAATACATATCCTTCCAACAAATATTTTACTACTATAATATCACTTTTTTTGTATTTGTAAATAGTCATACCAGATAAAAATTGAAGGAGAGATACCGTTAACGGCATCCCTCCTCCAACCAAAACAAAAAAATTAGAGTTCTCCAGTTATGAGTAAGACACTATGATATTAATATGTAAGATGAGGCGGGTGGATAATTGAAAAAATGAAAGCATCGCTTTACTGTGCAAATTTTACATAAACAACCCTATAGTTTTAGCATTTTACACCAAAGTTCTCATCATTTAAAAAATATTTTATAAAAATGTATTGACAAATAGAAAAAGACGATTATAATGGGTCCCATCAGGTGAAGGATGAGGCGGCCTGATAAAATGAAATTTATAAAATCAATTTCATAAAAAACATATGCGAATGCATATCATACTTTCGGTGGTCATTTTTGTCCTCTTCCCGACGTAATGGATTTTTTAGTATAATGGTTCTGAGTCATCACCGAAACGAATAGGTTAACCAAGTAATTGGAGTAACACTGTTCGTTTCGGTGGTGGCTCATTTTTTTGTTACCAAAATGAACCTTGACAATTGAATACCCGTTGTTGGATTGATACATTGTGAGATTATATAATCCCAATGAACACCGGCGAGATTAACTTGGTGTGTAAATACGCCGCCGAAAGGAAGGCAGGAACTGGAAGGCATCGGTACAAAACTAAAATAAAAGGAGGTTAAAATTAGTAATTATCCCCCTACTCCGAATTACATATTACTTATATAAGAATTCAGACGTTCGGAGCAAAACATATTACAAAACACAAAAATAACAAACTATTTAATAATAAGGAGAATAAAATTATGACTTACAATTTTAACAAAAAGGAAAATCTTACAATGGAAACTTTCAAGGAAACAATGTCAACTATCAAGGATGAGCTTGATATGTATTACAACCATCTTGACGAATGCATCAACCAGTACATCAAAGGCAATGCTGAAATCTCCGCCGATGAAGATGTCAACCACCTCACCTTCTACGCATTCACCTATGAGTACCTCAACTACTTATACGGACTGTTAAGGCTTTCATACGGAGAACTTGAGAAAGGCAGAATAACCTATATGGAAGGAGTAACAAAATTCGGTATGACCTCCGGAGATGTGTTACACGCTTTCCAGTACATCAACATCGCAACGATAAAATACAACGCCTTCGATGATATGTGTAAGCTTTTTGAAAACGCTTTTTATGAAGCTGAAAAATATCTCAAAAACGGATGTAAATGCGGTATGAAATTTCAGGATGAAAAGCTTCCCAAACCGTTACCTGTACTCGTAATCGAATCACTTAAAAAATATGAAAGGAACTAAAGAAAATGAAAAACAAAAATCAGAAATCCGATATATACATTAATAGAAACAACGGATTCTTACTCGTACCATCTGCTAAAAAAATCAGCGACAGTTTCGTTATCACAGACAGCAACAAAACACCCCTTTGCAGAATCGATTTAACATGCTTTGATGAAAAAGCCGAACCCTATCAAATAGCAAGATTCAAGCAAGTAATCTCATTTTTAACAGAAACCGGAATCATATAAGAAATTCCAGAAATCCAAAAATTTGAAAACTCTTTTCACTTTAAACAAATTCAAATTGAAGCAAACAGAAACACATTATTAGCTAATCTGCATCTGATTAAGATGCGTTGACATAAACAACTAAATTTGAAAACTACAGACGTGGAGGTTCACTCTTACCACAACCTCTACATCATTCACATAGTAAAATAACAGAACTAAAATTAAATGGAGGAAATACAAATGTATAACGATTTTATATACCCTGAAGAAGTTTCGGAGCTTCTTCATATCGCAACATCAACCGCCTATAAGGTTATCAGAACCTTAAATACAGAGCTCAAAAATGCAGGCTATAAAACAAGATCAGGCAGGGTCAGCAGAAGATATTTCAACGAACGCTTCGGACTAAAAGTATCCTGACAAAACGTAAAAAAAGAAAGAAGGTAACATATTAATGTCAGCATATTTAAATAAGAATCACAAAGGCAACAATCCCTGGTATGTCAAATTCAGATACACAGACCAGGAAGGCAATAAACAAGTTAAGGTACAGAGAGGCTTCCGCACAAAAGCGGAAGCCGAGGAGTTCGAAAAAAGATTTCTTGAGGATGTTGCAAAGGATAAGGAATTCAATTTTGAAAAAGTTGTTGAGTTTTATTTGGAAACTGCAAAAAATAAAATCAGACTTTCAACCGCAGATACAAAAGAAGCAATCATCAATAAATTCATTTTACCGGCATTCACCGGAAAGGACATCCGTGATATCACTACTGTGGAACTGATAAAATGGCAAAATAAATATCTTTTTGAAAAAGATAAAAACGGCAACCAAAAATATAAAGATACCTACATAAAAACTGTTAACAATCAACTCAGGGCAATTTTTAATTTTGCTTTTTTATCTGAATATATTTCAAAAAATCCTGTAAGCAATTTACCAAGTGTAGGTTCAAAAGAAAGCAAAAGAAAGTATATAACTTGGACTAATGAAGATATCAAGCTCTTTCTTGATAATATCCGTGATCACGAAGATGCATATATCGCTTATAACATCTTATTTTATACAGGCTTGAGAAAAGGCGAACTGCTCGCTTTAACCGTCAGTGATTTTGATTATGAAAGAAGAATACTACATATAAATAAAACATACAGTAGGCGTGCCGGTGAAGACTACGTAAGGCCTCCGAAAACAGAGCATAGTGACCGCCATGTAGATCTTCCTGTTTTCGTAGCTGATTTAATCCAGGGTTATATTGAATTAGAATATAAGCCCTCCCCTACTCAAAGAATTTTTCAGTCTCTCAGTGACAGTTTTCTTGATACAGCCCTCAATGCAGGCTGTAAAAGAACCGGGCTGCCGAAAATCAGAATACACGATTCAAGACATTCGCATGTAACGAACCTCTCTGAAATGAATATTCCGCTCAAAGAAATCGGAGACAGAGTCGGACAAAAAAGTAAAAACATAACACTGCATTATGCTCACAGTACCGATAAGGGCAAGGCAGAGCTGATTGAAAAACTCGAAAAGGAAGGAAGTAATTATAATGTCAAATAAAAAGCTTGATCAGTACAAGCGTTGGAGAAACAAAACTGTATCTTTCAGAATGTCCCCTGAAGAAAATGAGCTGCTTAACAGCTACGTAAGAATGTCCGGAATGGAAAAGCAGGAATATCTTATACAGAGGGCTCTTGAAAAGCCAATTACAGTTATAGCATCACCTAAAATATACTATAGCTTGAAGAAGGAGCTTGAGCTGTTAGTAGCAGAGCTTCAGAATACAGAAAACACCCATCCTGATACGCTTGACCGTATCGAATTTTTAACAAACATAATAAAAGAAATATTAAATTCAAAGGAGATATAAATTATGGTTAAAATTATTTTTGAAAACAAGGAACACGAAATCAGATATAACAACATTCTCGGCAGAATGATATGCAGCGATAACCTTCACAAAAGCGTTGCATACCTTTTAGCTCTTATCGGAGATTACGAAGATGACGTTTTTGACTTTGAAAACAACCGCATAAAACCCGAAAGCTTAAAAGCAGCGTGGCAGACAAGCAATACAGCAAGAGCCACCGCATTGATATTCGCTCTTTGGAATGGATACAACAACGATAGCAACTGCGGTAATGTTTATAACATATTCAGATATAATTACTGGGATAAATACTACATCGAAGCATTGAAAATATATTGCAGCGATTCACTTAACTTCTCTGCCGTAAATTTTAAAATTTAAATGGAAAGGATAAAGGAAAATATGACAGAAAAATTATTTTATACAGTTGAAGATGTGATGAAAATATGTAACTTAAAGAAAAGCTCCGCTTATGATATGGTTAAGGAGTTAAATAAGGAATTGGAAAAAGATGGAATAATGACTCAGACGGGAGTAATCAGATCAGATTACTTCAGGCAGCGAGTTTATATCTGATATATCTTAAGCGTAAGCAGATGATCATTTTTGTCTCTGTAGTACATTAATATGCACTTATTCCCTATGCTGCAGAGACAAAATTACTACATAATAGAAACTAAAAATTCAAATTAAAATGGGCAATAAAAATATAACGAAAAGTCCTGCAAAGTCCCGCAGGCAAGAAAGGATATTGATTATGACATGTAATTATAGAAATAGAATGAACTCTATCACTAGATGGGTACTTGAAATTGAAAATAGGAAAGTCAAAGAGATTCCTATAAGCGAAGAAGAATTTGTTAAAGTAACCTTTAAGCAATATGATATAGAAATTGTAACCCCAAAAGACAAACTCATCAATGCTTTGAAACAAGGCTACTATGTTATTGGAGTAGATTATAATCCATTTATATTACAGAATGTGTTCCATTACGAAAAAGGGATGATAGACTTCTTGAAATTTGCAGATGTCGGCGAACACATTATGGCACCTTTAAGATTAGAACGAGATTCAACTATATTACTCCCAAAAGCGGACTCCTCATCTTGGGAATTCTTCGTTGACAATCTGCCACATTACGATGATTTTATTGTTTATAGAAAAGGAAATTTGCTTGATATAGAAAGCATACCACCCTCAATTGCAAACCTAATAAAAAGAACAAACTGTGAAATGGAATAATGACTCTCGGCTTGCGGTATCAATTTTGGTATCAATTGCAAAATAAAAGTCCCGAAACCCCAGTAAAATAAGGGATTTCGGGATGATTGTCATTATTCCCACTCAATTGTGCCTGTCGGCTTGGGTGTGAGGTCGAAGAGTACACGGTTAATACCATCTACTTCGTTTGTGATACGTGCTGTAATCTTGTGGAGTACTGCATAAGGAATTTCTTCAATTGTAGCAGTCATTGCGTCCTTTGTGTTTACAGCTCTGATGATTGCAGGCCAGCCTTCATAACGGCTGTCATCTTTAACACCTACGCTCTTCATGTCGGGTACTGCAATAAAGTACTGCCATACCTTTTCGGCAAGACCGTTAAGGTCAAATTCTTCACGAAGGATAGCGTCTGCTTCTCTGAGTGCTTCGAGTCTGTCACGAGTAATAGCACCAAGGCAACGTACGCCCAGACCGGGGCCCGGGAACGGCTGACGGTAAACCATTTCGTGAGGAAGACCGAGAGCTTCACCTACAACACGAACTTCGTCCTTGAAGAGAAGCTTGATGGGCTCAACAAGCTCGAACTCAAGATCTTCGGGAAGTCCGCCAACATTGTGGTGTGACTTAACAGCCTTCTTGCCTTCTGCCTGCTTTATGCTCTCAAGAATATCAGGATAGATTGTACCCTGAGCAAGGTATGAAACACCGTCAAGCTTTCTTGCTTCATCAGCAAAAACATTGATAAATTCAGCACCGATAATCTTACGCTTTGTTTCAGGATCACTTACATCCTTAAGAAGGTCAAGGAAACGGTCAGTTGCATCAACATAAACAAGGTTTGCATCGAGTCCGTTTCTGAAAACTTCGATTACATTCTCACTCTCGTTCTTACGCATAAGGCCGTGGTTTACATGTACGCAAACGAGCTGCTTACCGATAGCCTTGATAAGAAGAGCCGCAACAACAGACGAGTCTACACCGCCTGAAAGTGCAAGAAGCACCTTTTTGTCGCCTACCTGCTCGCGTACAGCCTTAACCTGCTCAGCGATAAATTCGTCAGCAAGCTCTTTTGTGGTAATGCGAGCCATTGTTTCAGGTCTTTTGTTTGAATCCATAATAATTCCTCCTGATATATATTTATAAAAATTTAACTATACCAATAGGGCAACCGTTAAGTCGCCCTAGTAAAATCAGTTTGTATAATTATCAAAGTATCCCTGTACGAGAACAACAGGTGTACCCTTATCGCCTGAGCCGCTGGTAAGGTCGCAGAGTGAACCAATAAGGTCTGTAAACTTTCTGGGTGTTGTACCCTGTGAAGCCATATTACCTACAAGGCTTTCTTCGCCCTTTTCCTTGATTCTTTCACTGATAGCCTTCTTGAGCTCATCACCTGAAAGATCCTTGAAATCGTTATCAGCAAGATACTTGAGCTTAAGCTCGTTAGGAGTACCCTCGAGGCCCTTTGTATAGCCGGGTGATACGCAGGGATCAGCAAGCTCCCAGATTTTACCCTGAGGATCCTTGAACGCACCGTCACCGTAAACCATAACTTCGATATTCTTGCCTGTCTTTTCCATAAGGTACTGCTGAGCTTTGTTTACAAATTCATTACAGTCCTTTGGGAAAAGCTTAATCATATCTTCAGTTGACTTATTAGAGCCGAGAAGACCGAAGTCAGCATTAAAGCCGTTTCCGTCAATTGACTCGGTAAGGATATCATCCATACCGCAGACAACCTTTGCACCTGCAGCCTTGAGAAGACGCTTTGTACGTGCTCTTGTGTGAATGTCGCAAGTAAGAATGCAGTCGGTATAATCAAGAATTGCCTTTGCCTGATTTGCAAAAACAACCTCACATTCAGCACCCGCTTCAGTTATAATCTGTGAGTAGTAGTCAACATAGTCAACACCTGTGAACTCGTGCTTATTTTCACCGAAAAGCTCACGGTACTTTGCAAGTGTGAGAACATCACTGTAAGGATTTACACCTGCTTCATCAAGCTGGTCGAAGGTAAGAAGATGGTTACCTACTTCGTCGCTGGGATAGCTGAGCATAAGCACAACCTTCTTACAGCCCATAGCAATACCCTTAAGGCAGATTGCGAAACGGTTTCTTGAAAGAATCGGGAAAATTACACCGACAGTTTCTCCGCCGAGCTTTGCTTTAACATCCTTTGCGATTGCATCAACAGAAGCATAATTACCCTGGCTTCTTGCAAGGATTGATTCTGTTACAGCAACAACGTCTTTGTCTCTGAGTTCAAAGCCATCACACTCTGCAGCCTCAACAACGCTGTCACAAACTATCTTTGCAAGGTCATCGCCTTCACGAATGATCGGGCAACGGATACCTCTTGAAATTGTACCTGTTCTTCTTTGCATGTTTATTACCCCTTAATAGCAATGTTATCAATTCGAGTAACTCGATACTAATACTTACATATTTTATCACTATAAAAGAAAGAAATCAAGTTTTCAGTGCTTAATATTATAAGTTTTCACAAAAAAATTTTTGTGTAAAATGACAATAAATATACATCTCAGCATAAAAAGCTACAATATGTTGACCTTAAGTATGTTTTTTGGCTATACACCCGTTAAAAAAGAGAACCGATCTCATATAGAAATCGGTTCAGATATATTTACTTTGTAACTGCTTCTGCCAGTTCTTTAGTAACTCTTTATTTTTATCAGCAACAAACAGGCTCAAGAAGGAATACTGAGAAGGCAATCATAAACTGACCTAAATAATAGGTTGTGTGATTGATAACAAAATTGAAGGGTGTATTTCTGTCCTGCTTGATTGCGAAGTACATCGGTGAAAGGATGATATCTGAAAGAAGGAAAAGAAGTGAACCGATGTTGAATACAATATAAGCAATCTGCTTTGTCTGGATTGCTGCCCAGAGAGACGTACCTACCATAGTACCGAGAATCATACAGTACAATGTAACAATTGCGTAGAATTTTCCGTACTTCTGCTTAGTGGGCTTTTCAAGTAAGAGATTACATACAGTTACGACAGCTCCAACAATGAGAGGTACAATCATATCCTTAATTTCAAAGTGGGCCTGCTTATAGATTGCTCCGATGTAGAAGAAGTGACCGATACCGAAGGAGATGAAGCCCATATTAAGGTACTGATCATTATGCTCAGGATAAAGCCACTTCTGATCGAGATAAATATCACCCATAAGACCGAAAACGCCACCCATCATAATGGGGAGTGAGTACATCCACAAATTCGGATAATCCGAATTGCAGAATGTAGCGGTAAGTCCTGTAAGAAGGAAGAAGATACTTGTAAGATTTTTGATGTATACGCCGAGAACGCTTCTCTTCTTATTGCACATAGCAAGGAATGCAATAAGGAAAGCTGCTCCGCCGCCGAGACAAAAGTATGTTAACATAATATTTTACCTCCTGAGATTATTCTGTAACTTCGATTCCGCGCTCTTTTCTTGATACTGCAAGCTCGTCAAATACCTTCTGCTTCTTTGAGCCTGTAAGGTCATAGAAGAAGAGAGGAATTGCACAAAGAAGAAGGCTGATACCGGGAACGATTGTTACAAGGCTGAACATTGCAAAGTTCTGTGTTGATGAAAGGCTGTTAATAGCGTCAACAACCTCCTGACCGCTGCCGATATTGAGCTTATTTACATCTATGCTTACAACCATATACATTACGATAATCATAACGGTTGCAAAAGCATTACCGATTTTATTAACAAAGGACTGACATGCCGAGCCGAGACCTGTATCTCTGTAGCCTGTTTTCCACTCCATAAAGTCGAGGCAGTCGCACACCATTGCGAATGAAACATTGTTGATAACACCGAGAGGTATGCTTGAAATAAGCATAAAGGGAATGCAAAGAAGAAGATTCTTTGTGGTCCAGCCGATAATAAGGGTGAAGCAGCTTGCAATAAAGCCGCCGATGCAGGAAACAATCATTATCTGCTTGTATTCAAACTTTTTGTAAAGCTTGGGAAGGAAAAGCATGGCGCCGAACATACCTATTGCAGCGCAAACCTGAATAACGAGTGCAACAGTTGAAATGTTTTTATTATATTCTTCAACAGTCTGAGGCTGCACACCGATAAAGAAGCCTGAATAACGGGCTACATGAGGTGCAGCTGCCTGAAGCATATATCTGCCGAAGGAAAGTACGCCTGAAAGAACAACAAGCATAAGAGGCTTACAGGTGAAAATTCTCTTAATAGATGAGGGCTCTCCGGGAGCTCTTTTTGTTGCATTGGGAATCTGGATTCTTTCCTTAATCTTGAAGGAAGACATCGCAAATAAAGGCATACCGATAAGTGACATTGAAACAGCCATAACTGCATACTTTACGATACCTGCTTTTTCAACATCCATATCTGCGATGAAGAAGCCGACAATAATCGGAAGTGCAACTGTTACAGCTGAACCGATACCGCCGACGGTTTTACCATAGGAAATGATGTTACCTCTTTCCTTTGCGTCGGGGGTCATTACATTGGGCATACTCCAGAAGGGTACGTCACTTGAGGTGTAAACCATACCCCAGATAACGTAAACCGCCGCAGTGAACACATAGAGCCAAATGGACTTGTTGTTTGTATCAAATCCCGGATTTACAAACATAAGTATAGTAAGAATTGCGATAGGTATCGCCGTCCAAACGGGATAAGGCTTCATTCTGCCCTTCTTGAAGGACACCCTGTCCATAATCATACCCATCATCGGGTCATTGATAGCATCCCATACTCTTGCAAAAAGCATAAGTAAAATAACAAACATCGCATTGAGCTTGAGGACGCTCATATAATAGTCTGTAATATAGCTGGACATACAGCTGTATACAAGACCCTGACCTAACGCCGCAATAGCATAGGCCTGAACTTCTTTTTTAGGAACATATTTCTTATTCTGCATAAAATGCCTCCTCTTGATTATTCATCATATATTCTATCATACTTTTTACAAATTTTGACAAAATTTTAACCTTTTTATATCTCCGTAAGTGTAGAAAAAAAGAGCTCTATTTTGTGATAAATGACAAATATTCCGCTTAAAGTTGAAAACAGAATAAAGATGTTATATTATATACACATATAAATATAAGGAAGGTGCTTATAATGGCTGAAACAACAGAATATTTCAGACAAACTTTTGCCTGGAGCTCAGACAGTAAAACTTCTGAAGAATACGTAATAATCAAAAACAATGTCAGACTGTCTGTTCTTTCCGACAGACTTCTCCGTGTTGAGATTGACAGCAATGGTATTTTTACCGACGAGCCTACTCAGACCGTAATCAACAGAAACTTCAGCAAGCCTAAAATCCGTACTGTAGAAGATGGTGACGTCGTTATCATTATGACAACCAAAACCATTTACAGGTACGACACTGCAGCACATAAAATGATAGGCATCTCCCTTAAGGGCGGTAAAAATCTCACCGATTACAGCAAGGGCAACCTCAAAGGTACATATCGTACTCTTGACCAGGCTACCGGTGCGATTGCTCTCGGTGACGGTATTATGTCCACTGACGGTGTAGCTGTTATTGACGATACACACTCCCTTATTTTAAATCCCGACGGAACAATCGGTGAAAGACGCAAAACTGAAAAGGATGAATACTATTTCTGCTATAATCACGATTACAGAGCGGCCCTCAGAGATTTCTTTGCTCTTTGCGGTCAGGTGCCTCTCGTACCCCGCTTCTGTCTCGGTAACTGGTGGAGCAGATACAAGGCTTATACTCAGCAGGAATATATTGACCTCATGAAAAAGTTCCTCGATAAGGAGATCCCCATAACTGTTGCAACCATCGATATGGACTGGCATTGGGTAGATGTAAAGAATCGCTTCGGTAAATGCGGAAGCAAGAAGTCACTCATTCCCGGCAGAGGTGATAACCTTTTACAGGGTGACGGTTGGACAGGCTATAGCTGGAATACTGACCTTTTCCCCGATTATAAGGGCTTCCTCAATTGGCTTCACGAGAAGAACTTCAAGGTTACTATGAACCTTCATCCAGCTCAGGGCGTACGATTCTTCGAGGATATGTACAAGGAAGCAGCGGAATTTATGGGCATTGACCCCGCAACCAAGAAGCGTGTTCCTTTTGATATTACTGATCCCCGCTACATAGATGCATATTTCAATATTCTTCATAAGCCTTACGAAAAAGACGGTGTAGACTTCTGGTGGATTGACTGGCAGCAGGGCAAAAACAGTAAGATCAAGAATCTTGATCCCCTCTGGGCTCTTAATCACTATCACACTCTTGTTGATAACAATTCCAAGACAAAGCGTCCTCTTATTCTTTCAAGATTTGCTGAAATCGGCTCTCACAGATATCCTCTCGGCTTCTCAGGTGATACAAAAATCTGTTGGGAATGCCTTGATTTCCAGCCATACTTCACAAATACTGCAACAAATATCGGCTACACCTGGTGGAGCCACGATATCGGCGGTCATATGATGGGCTCAAAAGATGATGAGCTCTATGCAAGATGGGTACAGTACGGTCTTTACAGCCCCATTATGAGACTCCACTCTACAAGCAACGAGTTTATGGGCAAGGAACCCTGGAAGCACGAATACTCTGCTGAGCAGGCAGCGGTTAAGGCTCTTCGCGAAAGACACGCTCTTATCCCCTACCTCTATTCTATGAACTACCGCACACATAAAGACGCCCTCGCCCTCTGTGAGCCTATGTATTATGCTTATCCCGAGGAAGAAAACGCATATAAGGTGAAGAATCAGTACTTCTTCGGTTCAGAGCTTATGGTTGCCCCCATCACCTCAAAGATTAATCCTAAAACTAATCTTGCAAGCGTTGATGTATGGCTTCCCGAAGGCAGATGGACAGATATTTATACCGGTGCAATCTACCTTGGTGGCAGAAAAATCAAAATGTTCAGAGGCATCGAGAGCATTCCCGTACTTGCTAAAGAAGGTGCTATCATTCCTCTTAGTGCAAATGACAGAGACAACGACTGGGCTAACCCCAAGGATATGATTATCCGTATCTTCAGAGGTAACAACAGCTTCAATCTCTATGAGGATGACGGCGAAACAAACGCATATCAGAAGGGTGACTTCGCAATTACAAAGTACACAGTAAGCGAAGAAAACAACAAGGTTTCCTTCAGCATTGCTCCCGCCGAAGGAAACTGCTCAACACTTCCTAAAAAGCGTAACTATACTCTTGTTTTCGAGGATATTTCCGCTGCAGACATCACTCTTACGGTCAACGGCAAAGAAGCAAAGTACGAAACAAAAGAAAAGGACAACAAGGTATACATCACCGTTACCGGTATTACTCCCAAGTCAGCAGTTGAAGTTTCTCTTGACAATGTAAAGATAAGAGAAAACAGCGATAAGAGAGAAAAGATTATCGACCTTGTAACAAAGTATCAGCTCAGCGTTACCTACAAGCAGGTCAAGTTCACAAAGTTCCTTAAAAACATCAACGGAAAGCTTCCCTCCTGCGACGCATTTATCGCCGAGCCTATAATCGAAGTACAGAATATGATGTAACCTCAATAAGAAGCAGTACACAATGTATTGCTTCTTATTTTTAAAGCAAAGATAAAATAACAATAGACTTTTACTTAACAATATGCTATTATAGATAAGTATGAGTTCTGATTGAATTCTGCAAATCCTTTGACAAATAAGAAAGGGACGATAAATTATGCATCTTTTAGAAGTTAAAAAGGAAAATTACATCGGTCAGGCTGACCCTTATATCATCGAAAGTAAGGGAAGGTACTATATATATGTTACAGGTCACGATGCGGTTTACGCATACGAATCTGACAACCTTTTCGAGGGTTGGGAATATTACGGCAAGGTTATGACAATGGAAGGCCACGATTCCTTCTGGGCTCCCAGCGTAATTGAGCTTGACGGCAAGTACTATATGTACAACTCAATCGAAATTTATAATGATACCCCCGACAAGGGTGGACACAGAGGCGCTATGCACGTAAGTGTTTCCGACTCCCCTCTCGGCCCGTTTACAGACACAAAGCAGATTCTGCATCCTTTCTCAATCGACTCACACATTGTTAAAAACGAAGCAGGACTTTTCCTCTTCTACTCAGCCAACAGATTTGAAGGTGAAAGAATAGGTACTTGCATTTACGTTGACAGAATGCTCGACCCCTTCACTCCCGAAGGTAAGCCCGTACTCGTTGTTGAGCCTACACTCGATGAAGATATCTACTGCCGTGACAGATACAAAAAAGGTCAGCATTGGCACACAATAGAAGGCGCCTTCTATTTCAAGGAGGGCGATTGGCAGTACCTTATGTATTCAGGTAACTGCTTTGAACAGCCAACCTACTACATAGGCTACGCAAGAGCTAAAACAGATGAAACCGACCTTACCAAAATCAAATTCGAGAAGTATCCCGACGACAGCACTTATGCACCGGTGCTTTCCGCTAACGATTTCGAAGAAGGTACGGGACATCATTCTATGATCAAGCATGACGGTCAGTGGTACGCTGTATATCACGCAAGAGATTATGACGACGGACTTGGAGCAAGTGCATTCGACGCAAGAAATGCACGTATCTGTAAACTTCACGTTAAGGACGGCATCATCACCGCAGAAAGATACAAGGATAAAATCTGACAATAATTAAAAAGTAGGTGTTTCAGAAGAAACACCTACTTTTTTTAGCGAACAAATATTATTCAGATTTATTGTCAGTCATACATTCCCAACCGATTGTTATTATTTCGTCATCATCTATCTCTTCACCGACGTGTTTATAAATATTACCGTCACTGCCCTCCGCATAGTCTCCGTATACGCATATAAGAACACCGTTATCCAGAACCGAAACATACAGAGGATTATTGTTTTCAACTTCTTTATAAATCATAGTGCTTCTCCTTTTCCCTCTTTATTTTGTTGTTATTTTACCACATATTTTCGCATTTGTCTACGATTTTTTACATCTTTTTCTTTATTTTTTTCAATTTTTTACGACAAACACTGATAATCGAGCTATAAAAAGTCGCTATTTTCAACAATTTCAAGCAAAAGTCATATACAAAGCAATGCATTTCTAAGCACAAAGTGTCTGTTAGTGATTTTCACTATATTAGTTTTCGCACATAAAGATTCCGAAAACAACTACTCAACAATTTGGTTGTTTGCTTTTTTTCACAATATATTTTCTGACAATCGGATTTTACAAAACCATTACTAATGTTCCGATTCCGATGAGTATACATCCTATTACAGATTTTATTGTAAAGCTTTCTTTTAAAAATACAAATGCAAGTACAAGCGTGATAACAACACTGAGTTTATCAATCGGAACGACCTTTGATGCATCACCTATCTGTAATGCTTTATAATAGCAAAGCCAGGAAACGCCCGTAGCCAAGCCGGACAGAATAAGGAATAACCAGCTTTTTTTACTTATATCTACAATTCCACTGTGAGTATTAGTTATAAAAACCATTCCCCACGCCATAACTAAAACCACTGCCGTTCTGATTGCTGTTGCAAGATTTGAGTTTACTCCGTCTATACCGACCTTTGCCAGTATAGAGGTAAGAGCAGCAAACACTGCAGAAAGTAATGCCAACACAAACCACATACACTGTTCCCCCGTAAAATTCTTATTCATTTTTAATGATTATATCATAATTGACAAAAAATTACAATCGGGCACATTATTCGAATTTATATATATTCCTTATACCCAAAAAAGCAACAATGCAATTTTAATGAAATATGGCTTACGGATTATGAAATATTTTACTTGAGTCAAAATGTGAAATAAAATTCGCCATAATATTGCAAAGCAAATATTTCATAGCCAAGCTATTTCACTCGCCGAACATTTAAAAAAACGACTTGTCAAAACAAGTCGTTTTTTTGCCCGCCCATAGAGATTTTGTCCCGTGCTGCCGCACTATCGCCTCTCTTCACTCTGCCTCTTGCGGTGCCCGAAAGTTTTAACGGCTTGGAGCGCCTAAAACTTTCGACCGCTACGCCATCCTCACCTCGCTTCTTCTCCCACCGGGAGCACTTCGGTGACGATGCCCCGTCGGCGAAAACAGTCCACCGGACTGTTTTCTTCCGCTTCGCTCCCTCCTTGTTCGAATCCCTCTGAACGAAAAAAGTCGCCCACGCAAAAGCGTGAGCAACGTTTTTTTGTGTTTACAGGTCAAAATAACAACAAATAAAAACAAGTATAAAATTATATATTTTCTGACTCAAATCTTAAAAGATAAAACTGTTTTAACCACTCGGGCTGTTCATCTAAAGTATCTTTTAGTTTTTCAAGTGTGCGTTTTCCCACTCGACGATCAAGTATTGCAAACATTCTTACGATAGGGTTATCAGATTCAATACTGTTTTTTATATCCTGTTTTCGATAACTAACAAGGGCATCAGCAAATTCACTGTCTTTATATTCTGTCCTCTCATTTAAGGAATATTTGTCCAACAACGACCAAAATTCATCCCAATACTCAACGGCACCATATGGATTTTTGATTGATTTATAACCTTTATCAATGAAATAGTTATTTACGGTTTCCCAAGAGAAGCGCTTTATTTGTTCACCGTCAACAAAAACATCAAAAACCTTGCATCCATCCATGCCAACATATGTTGTGCAACCGTATCTTACTCTGCCTTTTAAACATTCGGCAAGCATTTCTTTTTCAAGATATTTACGCATACCACTCCACGAACCTTCATAACCCATAACCCGACCACCTTTCATGTATGTTTCTTACCTAAATATTAGCATCTAATATAATTTTTGTCAATGTGATAATATCACGCAAATACATTTGAACGAAGAACAACACGCTGTGGTCACAAAAACAAGTCGGAGCCTTGTATGTAATCCGTCGTAAGACGGAATGTAATCACACCGAAGGTGTGCATGTAATCATTTTCGTAAGAAAATGTATGTAATCAATCCGAAGGAGGATACACCTGCGGTGATGCCATACGCCTACGGCGATTACATACACGCTAACGCGTGATTACATACCAATCCTTCGGATTGGATAAAAAAATCGACAACCTTCTATCGAAGATTGTCGATTTTTTGGCCCGCCCAGAGGGATTTTGTCCCGTGCTACCGCACTATCGCCTCTCTTCGCTCGTTGCCCCGTCGGCGAAAACAGTCCACCGGACTGTTTTCTTCCGCTTCGCTCCCTCCTTGTTCGAATCCCTCTGAACGAAAAAAGTCGCCCACGCAAAAGCGTGAGCAACGTTTTTTTGGCCCGCCCAGAGGGATTCGAACCCCCGTTCTTCAGAATCGGAATCTGCTGCGTTATCCAACTGCGCCATGAGCGGCTATAAGTTCAGGCGACGGATATCCGCCGCCTGAGTTTTAAATTATTCTGCAAGTGCTCTTTCAAGCCAGATCTTGCCAATGTCCATTGCGCTGTAAAGACCCTTCTTCTCGGTCTTCTGCGCAATTCTGTCATGCGGTCTTACATTGGGATCAGTGTTTATAAGCTGAACTGACACTCTGTCTGCAACCTGTAAACCGTCAACATCCTTGGTTGAAAGAATCTGAAATACAACAACGAACTTATCGCTCATATTGCCGTAATAAATTGTGTTACCTTTTCTGACGAGAGGCTTTTCCTTATATGTCAGAAATTCGTTCTTCTTTTTAGTTGCCATTGTGAACCTCCTGAATCAGTTGTTAAGATAGGTTCTCACAAGCTCCTGCAGAAGCTCGTCTCTGTCAATCTTTCTGATGAGGCTACGAGCATTCTTATGGGTTGTGATATATGTCGGGTCCTCGGAAAGAATATATCCGACAATCTGGTTAATAGGATTGTATCCTTTTTCAACAAGAGCCTGATATACATTAGACAGAATAACTTTCATCTCATCGGGTGAGCCTGTATTAAGTTTGAACTGTATGGTTTTATCTGTCATAACAAAACCCTCCTATCATTGGGTATAAATTATTTCAATGTATATTATATAGTATTTTTTCGGATAAAACAATGGTATTTTAGAATTTTTTATAAAGTTTTTATTACTATTTTCGACTTTTATCGCAATAAGTACTGTAAACGACGTAAAAATCTTAAGATTATCTTACAATCCGGGAATACGCTTGAAGAATCATATCCAATGTAATATATTAGGTGTACAAAAGGAAGTGTATGTTATGAAAAAATTAAAATTTGCATTGAAGATTTTTATACTTATTTCTGTCGCAGCAACAATTGTTATTTTTTCAATAAACCTTTATATAGTACTCTCTGCAAACAACAAAATAACCGACCGTGACAGTACCGCCGAAATGTACGGAATAGATTATGTAGTAGTACTCGGATGCGGAATAAACGGAAACAGACCGACGCATATGCTCGAGGACAGACTACTTGAAGGCATGGCAGTTGCAGAATCAATCCCCGACTGCAAGCTTATACTCACCGGCGACAACAGCGGAAAGTACTACAATGAGGTTGGCGTAATGAAAAGCTTCTGCCTTGAAAAAGGTTTTGATGAGAACAGAATAATCACAGACGACTTCGGATTTTCGACGGGAGAAAGCTTAGAAAACACAAAGAATGTTTTTGGCGGTAATAATGTTATCATCATAACACAGAAGTACCACACCTACAGAGCGCTTTTTATAGCCGAAATCATCGGACTTGATGCTCACGCAGTCCCTTCTGACCCGAGAAGTTATTCGACATGGCTTTACAAAAGTGTGAGAGAGCCACTTGCACGAGTCAAGGATTTTATTAAATACATTATTGTAAAATGATTACACTACGCCGCTTTGTACCATACTTTTTATGAGGTGACAAAGCACAGATGATTAACAGTATACTCCGCTCTTTTATTATATATGTATGTATAATAGCAGTTGTCCGCTTTATGGGAAAAAGGCAGATAGGTGAATTACAGCCCTCGGAGCTTGTAATAACTATAATACTGTCAGAGGTAGCATCAATGCCACTTGAGGACATAGACACACCGCTTCTGCCGTCAGTTATACTTGTTTTTCTGCTTGCCTGCTTCGAGGTACTGTCTTCTGACCTCAGTGTTAAATTTCCGTTTTTCAGAAAGCTACTTCAGGGAAATCCCGTGCTTGTAATTGAAAAAGGAAAAATTATTGAAAAGAATATTCATTCGGTACGCTTCAGTATGGATGACCTGACAGAAGCTTTGCGACTCAAGGATGTGTTTGATGTAACCTCAGTTGATTTTGCCTACATTGAAACTAACGGAGGTTTGAGTGTAAAGCTGAAAAAGGATTACCGACCGCCGACAAAAAGCGATGAAGGCAGCAGTGACGGTACTATTCCCGTACTAATCGTTGATTACGGAAAAATCATCAGCCGCGACTTCGATAAATGCAATATGACCAAGGAAAAGCTTGAAAAAATCCTGAGAAAAAAGAAAATCGAAATCAATGATGTACTTCTTATGACCGCTGACTGCAACGGTGAAATCAATATAATCACAAAGGCGAGTGCAAAATGAAGAGAGTAATTGTATCGGTTATCCTGACTGCTTTTTCTATCGCTTTCAGCCTGTTTTCAGGGAGCTTCATTGAAGAAAAGCTACACACACTTGAAGAAGAGCTAAGCATATGCTATGAATTTCTGACAGAGGAAGACTTAATCTCAGCCGAGAAAAAAGCGGACGATATCTATATATACTGGAGCAAAAACAAAAGAGCTATAAAGCTTCTGATAAGTGGCGAAGACTGTCAGAGTCTTGAAGAAGAGATAAAAAATCTCGGCTTTTTTATCCGAAGTGAAAACAGAGATTCCTCGCTTGAAAGCATCTCCAACAGCAGAAATATTATCCTTACGATGAAAGAAAACGAGAAGCTATCCTTCGATTCCGTACTATAAAATATAAAAAAGCTGTCGGATTTACCGACAGCTTTACTGTTATATCTTCTTTTTACATTCGAAGCAGACCCAGCCGCCCTCTGTATGTCTTGCAAGAACCTCGAAGCCGTACTTTTCAAATGCATCAAGGACATCCTGCTCTCTTGTATCGATTATACCTGATGTAATAAATATCGAGTCATCGTACATAAAATCAGCAACATTCTCGCAGAACATTATTATAACGTCAGCAACAATATTTGCAACAACAACGTTGAACTTACCGCTGACCTTATCTGTAAGATTACCCTGAAGGATTGTATACTCAGGCTCTTTGAAGCCGTTTGCTTCACCGTTTTCTATAGCGGTTTTAACTGCAAGTGCATCGATATCAACACCAACTGCCTTTTCAGCACCTAAAAGAAGTGCCGCAACAGAAAGAATACCGCTTCCGCAACCAATATCAAGCACTGTAACACCGTCAGCTATATGCTTCTCAAGTGTTTCAAGGCAGAGTCTTGTTGTTTCGTGAGTACCTGTACCGAAAGCAAGACCGGGCTCAATGTTAAGCACCTTTCTGTCGCCGGCATCAAACTCATCCTCCCAGGTGGGTCTTATGAGAAGCTTTTCACCAACGGGAATTGGATGGAAATACTGCTTCCAGTTGTTTTCCCAATCCTCATTTTTGCATGCATTGAGAAGTATCTCGCTTTCAATATTCTCAGCGGAATATCTTTCACGAAGGAATGCAACTGCCTCCTGAGGATTTTCCTGAGGTGCAATATACACGTGTACTATTGCCTTTGTTCTGTCCTTCCGGAGAAGATCTTCGTCGATAAGGTCGATGTGAGCAATCTCCCACGCCTCTTTTTCAAGCTCACTGTAGTCCTCGATATAAATACCATAAGGCACAACCATAGAGGCAATATCGCCTGCCTTATCAACATTTTCAGCATCAACTACAATTTTTACTTCGGTCCATTCGCTCATTTTAATTCTCCTTTTTAAGTACTATTGCATCAAGCGCATTAAGATGTGCTTTATTTCCTTGCATACCTGCTCCGAACACTGCGACACTGTTATGCCACTCATCGGGAAGGTAATAATCTATTTCGTGCTCGTTACGGTTAACTATAACAAGTATTGAATCTTTTTTGCCTTTTCTTATAAAAGCAAGGCACCCGAGCATCTCGGAAAGAGTATAATAATCCCCTTCCTTAAGGCAATCACAACCGTGTCTCATAGCTCCGAGTACGGTATAATGCGCAATAAGCTCTTCATTTTCCTTACCCCAAGGATAACAGAAACGGTTGAAGGGATCCTTATAGCCCTCCATACCTGCTTCGTCGCCGTAATAAATACAAGGCACACCGGGAAGAGTAAACTGTATTACTGAAGCAAGCTTAAGAAGCTTCACGCCCTTCTCGTACTGCTTTTGAGTCAGATGATGACTGCTCTGCCAGCTTCTGTCACGGTACTCACAGCTTTCACCCGCAAGCTGTGTAAGAATACGCATAGTGTCGTGAGTACCGATATGATTCATCAGTACGTCAACACAGCACTTGGGATAATTTTCGGTGATTGTGAGTATTTTATCCGAGAAGCCTTCAACAATGCCGCTTCTTATAAAGCTGATTATTGCCTCGGCAAAGGGATAATTCATTACGCTGTCGAGCTGCTTTCCGCCGAAATAGCGTCTTCTCTGTCCATAGCTGAATTTATTGGAAGCATCCTCCCATACCTCACCGAGAATAAGAGCATCCTTGTTTTCATCCTTTACGGACTTTCTCAGTTCATCGAGGAATGTATCGGGAAGCTCGTCGGCAACATCAAGTCTCCAACCCCTTGCGCCGAGACTGAGCCACTTTCTTGCTATACCGTTTTTGCCTGTGATATATTCAATAAACTCGGGGGCTTCCTCAATAACCTCGGGAAGTATGCTTATACCCCACCAGGAATGATAGTTTTCGGGATAGTCTATGAACTTATACCACTTATAATAAGGAGATTCCTTCGACTGATATGCACCCACGGAATCGTATCTTCCGTATTTGTTGAAGTATATACTGTCGTCACCCGTATGGCTGAATACGCCGTCAAGAATCACAGAAATACCAAGCTTATCTGCACTTTTGCAAAGGCTTGAAAAGTCTTTTTCAGTACCGAGAAGCGGGTCAATTTTTTCATAGTTCGCTGTATCGTACCTATGGTTACTCTGCGCTTCAAATATAGGGTTAAGATATATACAGGTTACTCCGAGACTCTTAAGGTAAGAAAGCTTTTTCTCTATACCCTTGAGGTCACCCTGAAAGTAGTCATTGTTGAGCACCTTTCCTTCAGCGGTTGGTTTCCAGTAGGGCTCATTTTCTCTGTCATTTCTGAGGATTCTGCCCGCAGGAATATCCTTTTTCACAGCACCTGAAAAATTGAATCTATCAGGGAAAATCTGATAAAGAATACCGCCCTTGAACCAATCAGGAGTACTGAAATCCTTTGAGTATACGGTTAACTGCCAATCGTTAGTACCTGAATTCAGGATGCCGAGACAATCACCATTATGTTTTATAATGTACCTACCCCACGGGGTATCGTATTCGAAGTGGTAAAAATATATGTCGGCCTCAGCAGCTGTATATCCTAGTGCCCACCACTCTTCATTTTCACCCTGCATTGAAAGCCAGTTCATACTGTGATATACATAATCACCGCTGTCGCTTTTTATAACAAGGTAAACTGCGGAGCACTGAAGATTACGGGGAAGTACAACCTTGAAAACAAGGTTCTCCCCTTCCTTTACAGCTCCGTATTTACTTTTATGTATCCCGTTTCGGGAATTGTATGGGATGTAATCCATAAAACACCTCTGTGTAATTATTGGAAGCACCGACGCATATAATTTACAAAAATAAATATTGATCGGTGGCTGATTATATGTTTGTAGTATCAATAAAATCCGATAAGCTGAAGAAAATCCTCGTTACTGCCGTCATCTTCCTGCTGACCGTCATAGGTGGACTCGTCTATGTCTCAAAGCAAGAGGCACTCCCCGCTTCGACTATAGGAAATATCAATATGAAAGCAACGGATAACGCTGAAAGAGTCGCCTTCTTCGCTCAATTCGGACTCGAAGCAGCCGAAGAGCCTCTTGAGGTCAAGGAAATTGTCATTCCTGAAGAATTCGATGAAAACTATAACAAGTATAACGAAATTCAGAAAAAACAAGGTCTCGACCTTGAGCCATTCAGGGGTGTAAGAGTAAAATACTGGTCATACGAAATACTCAACTACCCGGGTTTTGAAAACTCTGACGGGAGAATAAGAGGTAACCTTCTTATTTATAACGGTATAATTGTCGGAGGTGATATTTCCGATATCGCACTTGACGGATTTATGCATACCTTCTTTATTCCGTCGGAAGTATCCACTGACTTATCGACTCAAGAAAGCTGATATCAACAATAGCCTTCATATATAAGCCTTCAGGTCTGTATTCTTCGAATTCAACGGCTCCTTCGTTTCTGATTCTTGCGGCGATTCCGCCAGCAGAAAAAGGAATAAGGAGCTCCGCTTTTCTTCTCGTGGGAGGCAATTCCTTCATAACCGCTTCAACAAGGTCATCAAAGCCCTTTTTCTGTAAAGCGGAAATCATAACAGTTTTGCCGAAAGTACGCATTGAATAGATGTCACCTACAAGGTCGCATTTATTCATTACGGAAATAACAGGCTTACCCTGACATCCGAGCTCATTCAGAAGATTTTTTGTAACCTCAAGATGCTCTGAAGCGTGCTCATCGGACGCGTCACACACGTTAAGAATAACAGTAGCATGCGCCGCCTCTTCAAGTGTTGACTTGAAGGCTTCAACAAGCTTATGGGGAAGTCTTCGGATAAGACCAACAGTGTCAACAAGCATAACCTGTCTTCCGTCGGGAAGGTTAAGCGCTCTTGCGGTAGGGTCAAGAGTTGCAAAAAGCTTATTCTGAGCAAGGACGCCCGCATCTGTAAGTGCATTCATAAGAGTGGATTTGCCCGAATTGGTATATCCCACGATAGCAACAGTCTGCACACCATCCTTTTCACGGCGCTTGTGCATCTGATTACGTCTTTTTTCAAGCTCCTTAAGCTCTTCTTCAAGCTTCTGTACACGTCTTCTGATATGTCTTTTATCGCTTTCAAGCTTTGTTTCACCGGGGCCTCTTGTACCGATACCACCGCCGAGTCTTGAAAGAGCGGTACCCTGACCTGCAAGTCTCGGAAGCTGATACTTAAGCTGTGCAAGCTCAACCTGAAGCTTACCCTCACTCGTCCTTGCTCTCATGGCGAAGATATCGAGTATAAGCATAGTACGGTCTATGACGCGTACTTTAGTAAGATTTTCAAGGTTTCTCTGTTGAGAGGGTGAAAGCTCACTGTCAAAAATAAGAAGATCAACATCATTGCTCTGGCAGAAGGCAATGATTTCCGCAAGCTTACCAACACCGACGAAGGTGGCTTTTTCGGGAGCTTCCTTTTTCTGTATTACCTTGCCTACAACCTCAGCGCCCGCAGTATGTGCTAGCTCTTCAAGCTCATCAATGGACACCTCGGCATCAAATTCGCCCGTATCAACGCTAACAAGCAAGGCTTTTTCGGTTTTTATATCGTTTTCGTACATAAAAATGCTCCCTTGTATCTGATTTATAAAACAATAAGCTTCTTTTCGCAGTTTGTAAGATTGATATAACCATCATCTGTTATATAAGCCATATCTTCAATTCTTACTCCGAATTCGTTAGGTATATATATACCTGGCTCTATGGTAACGATGTGTCCCGCAGTGAGAATATCTGAGGAATTCGGGTTGAGTGTGGGCTTTTCGTGAATTTCTACACCGACACCGTGACCGAGACCGTGTCCGAAGTTCTCACCGTAACCCGCGGACTTTATTATATTTCTTGAAACTGCATCAATATCTCTGCAGGCAATGCCCGGCTTTAAAGCTTCAACACCTGCCATCTGTGCTTTGAGTACGGTTTCGTAAACCTCTGCCTGCTTCGAGGAAACCTCTCCGAAGGCAATAGTTCTTGTCATATCCGAATGATAGAAATCAACAACTGCACCGTAATCCATCGTGATAAAATCGCCCTTTTCGATTTTTTTATCTGACGGTACGCCATGAGGAAGTGAGCTGTTTTTACCGCTGACGGCTATAGTATCAAAGGAAAGAGCGTCCGCACCGTTTCTGAGCATAAAGTATTCAAGCTCGAGTGCAATTTCCTTTTCGGTCTTTGTATCATCAATAAAGCCGAGTATATGCTCAAAGGCTTTTTCTGATATTCTCTGAGCCTTGATTATCTTATCAACCTGATCACGGCTCTTTGTAATGCGGATTTCATTTATAGCCTTATCGAGGCTTCCGTCACAGCTTACTGAAACAGATGAAAATAAATCCTTGATTTCATTAAAGCGAGAAACAGTTACTCTTGTACTTTCGAGCTTAAGCTCCTTTACTCCCAGACTGTTGATAAGCTCTGCAAGATCTGACTGCATTGATTTAAGAAGTAAAATCTCATCACAACACTTGATTTTATTCTGTGCCGCCTCTATATATCTGCTATCTGTAAGAAAACAGGATTTATCCTTTGTAACAACGAGGTATCCGTTTGAGGAATGGAAGGAAGTAAAATATGAAACATTCTCCTCGCTCATTATAAGAGCGGCAGAATCAGTTCCGGAAAAATGTTCTTTGAGTTTTTCAAGCATAGTATACACCGTCTTTTGAATAATATAAATGACAAAAATCGCCCGATAAAACTGCGGGCGATTTTAGTTTGATTACTTAAATTTGCGCTTACGAGCAGCTTCAGACTTCTTCTTTCTTGCTACTGAGGGCTTTTCATAATGTTCTCTTTTACGAACTTCCTGAATAATGCCATCGCGTGAAGTCTGTCTCTTAAAACGTCTGAGAGCACTGTCGAGTGACTCGTTCTCTTTTACTTTTACCTGACTCATTTATATTTCCCTCCCTTACCTGTTAGCAGGGGTTTATTTCCATTCAAGGATACGCAAATTATTATACATTAAGTTTTTTATCTTGTCAATAGAATTTTTTCAATATTCTGCTCTGTTTTTATCTTTTTTGAGCCAATAATATTATTTTATAACAATATTAACAAGTCTTCCCTTAACATAAAGCTCCTTAATCACTGTTTTTCCTGCGATTTCCTCTGCAATCTTTTCGTCAGCCTTAGCAGCAGCAATTGCATCAGCAGCTTCAATATCAGCAGCAATGTTGAGCTTTGCTCTTACCTTACCGTTAACCTGAACAACGATTTCAATTGTATCATCAACGCACTTTGCTTCATCGTATGAGGGCCACTGTGTTGTTGCAAGAAGGCCGTCACCGAATACTGCCTCGTTGATTTCTTCAGTTACGTGAGGAGCAAAGGGGTTAACAAGAAGGAGAAGTGCCTTAAGCTCAGCCTTGTTAATTGCACCCTTATTGTAAACTGCATTGAGAAGAGTCATAAGAGCAGCGATAGCTGTATTGTACTTAAGGGTTTCGATATCCTCGGACACCTTCTTGATTGTCTTATGGAATGAGGATGAAAGCTCTGCTGAGAATTCATCTCCGTCTGTCAGGATTTCCTGAAGATTCCAAATTCTGTCAACAAATCTCTTACAACCCTTAACTGAGTTTTCTGACCAGGGAGCTGCCTGCTCATAGTCACCCATAAAGAGTACATAAGTACGAAGAACGTCGGCGCCGAATACGTCAACAACGTCGTTGGGGTCGATTACGTTACCTCTTGACTTGCTCATCTTAACACCGTCGGGACCGAGAATAAGACCCTGAGCGGTACGCTTTGCATAAGGCTCTTCGCAGGGTACTGCACCGATATCGTAAAGGAACTTATGCCAGAAACGTGAGTAGATAAGGTGACGGGTTACGTGCTCCATACCACCGTTGTACCAGTCAACAGGCATCCAGTACTTAAGCTTATCCATATTTGCAAGCTCGTTATCGTTGTGAGGATCGATGTAACGAAGGAAGTACCATGACGAGCCTGCCCACTGAGGCATTGTATCGGTTTCTCTCTTAGCTGCGCCGCCGCACTTGGGACAGGTGCAGTTTACGTATTCCTCAATCTTTGCAAGGGGGCTTTCGCCATCCTGGCCGGGCTCGAAGTTTTCGACCTTAGGAAGCTTGAGAGGAAGCTCTGAATAAGGAACTGCAACCATACCGCACTTTTCACAGTGAACAATGGGAATGGGCTCGCCCCAGTAACGCTGACGGTTGAATGCCCAGTCCTTCATCTTGTACTGAACACCCTTTTCACCGATGCCCTGCTTTTCAAGCTCTTCAAGTACTCTTGCGATTGAGCTCTTCTTATCCTTATAACCGTTGAGGTAATCGGAGTTAACCATTTCGCCGTCGCCTGTATAAGCTTCAACTGAAATATCTCCGCCCTTGATAACCTCGATAATATCAATACCGAACTTCTTTGCGAAGTCGTAGTCACGCTGGTCGTGTGCAGGCACAGCCATAATAGCACCTGTACCGTAGCCCATCATAACATAGTCTGAAATAAAGATGGGGATTTCCTTACCGTTTACGGGGTTGATTGCAACGAAGCCATCAAGTTTAACGCCTGTCTTATCCTTAACAAGCTGAGTACGCTCGAACTCAGTCTTCTTTGCACATTCGCTTCTGTAATTTTCAACATCAACAAAGTTCACAATCATATCCTTGTACTGATCAAGCATAGGATGCTCGGGAGCCATAACCATAAAGGTAACACCGAAAAGAGTATCGGGACGTGTTGTATAAATTCTGAGAGTTTCCTCTGTATTCTTAACATTGAAGTTTACAAAAGCACCTGTTGACTTACCAATCCAGTTTTCCTGCTGAAGCTTTACATTGGGAAGATAATCAACTTCCTTGAGACCATCAAGAAGCTTGTCTGCGTACTCTGTGATACGAAGATACCAAACATCCTTTGACTTCTGTACGATATCACTGTGACAGATATCACACTTACCGCCCTGTGAGTCCTCGTTTGAAAGAACAACCTTACATGAGGGGCAGTAGTTAACGAGAGTCTTATCTCTGAAAGCAA
>JAFZFT010000101.1 GCA_017555765.1 Clostridia bacterium
AAGCTTCTCTTTTTTTTCAATCCGAAGGATTGGCATGTAATCGCCGTCAGGCGTATGTAATCACGCTTTAGCGTGTATGGCATCACCGTAGATGCATGTCCCTCTGATTGATTACATACATTTTCTTACGAAAATGATTACATCCACACCTTACGGTGTGATGCCATTCCGTCTTCGACGGATTCCATACAAGGCTCCGCCTTGATTGTTGCCCTTCGGTCAAACGGATTGGCTTTCACCTGATTGTAATTTAGCAATAGATATGTTATAATTGTCCCGACAAACTTGAATTTGACGAGGTGATTAAGATGATAGATATTACTGCTTGGATGAAAAACTTCTTACAGACATTAGATGAGACATTTGAAAATCGTGTGTGGTTTGTTGGTTTGCAAGGCAGTCATGGCCGTGGTGAAGCAACAGAAACAAGCGACATTGATATTGTTGTAATTCTGGATGAATTATCTGCTATGGATATCCAAACCTATAACGCAATGTTGGACACCCTTTCAAACAGAGAACTCATTTGTGGTTTTCTCTCAGGCAAGAATGAAATTTTGAATTGGGAGCCATCAGACTTGTTCCAGTTTTGCAATGACACCACACCAATCAAGGGGAGTCTTGACGAAGTTATGGCTGTGGTTGACGAAAGTGCGGTGAACAGAGCAATCAAAATCGGTGCCTGCAACATATTCCATGGATGTGTACACAATATGCTCCATGAAAAAAGCGAAGATATTTTGCGAGGTCTATACAAATCGGCTTCTTTTGTTGTACAGGCAATTGTTTTCAAACAAACAGGAAACTATATCAGCCATCAAAAGGATTTGCTTCAAGTTGTATCTTCCGATGAGCGGGTTATTGTCGAAATCTTTTTGAGTTTGAAAAATGGCGGAACGGTAGATTTCTCTTTGATGTCTGAAACATTGTTCACTTGGGCAAAGAAATGGATTGTTGAGATTAGTTAAACAAATTCCAATTTGTCGAGTAGTTTTAATTTTTGACAAAAACGAGTTGTAAGCACAAAGCCCCAAGGATGAAAGTCCTTGGGGCTTTGTGCTTACCTACAACCTCTTCACTCTTACCTTGAAAATTCCTTGGGGATTTGAGAAGTAAGAAGTAATAAGCAATAAGTTTTTTTGCAAGTCTTTGCAATCACAAATCAAAAGGGCGGTGTGGGAAAAACTACTACAGCCGCAAGTTTGGGAGTAGATCTTGTACGTCAGGGTAAAAAAAGTAATACTACTATAAACAAGCACGTGAATGGAAGGAAAATACTGTAAACTACATTTCTTCCGGGTCGAATTATGAGACATATAAAAATCAACCGATTTAAGCTGATGCGAGAGCCTATGCTGAAGAAAGAGTTGAGTATTATTAAAACTATATAAATGATAATTCGAGTGAAAATTAATTTGATATATAAACGATTTATGTGTTGAAAATAATAAAAAAATTTGCTTAGGAGCCTTATTCGGCTCCTTTTTCTTCTTTGAAAAACAGTTTCCACAATTGTTGGTTGAGTGTAATGTAGAATAAAGACACAAGGTTGAGAGACCTAATAAAACAAAGGAGAAATGGTTATGGAAATTTTTGAAAGACTTGACACGATAAGAGGAACGGTAATCGGATGTAACGATCATGGATGCCGTGTCAGAGACGATGAAACCGGAAAAGTCGTTTTTTATTACGGGAATGGCTACAAAGGAGACAGAGTTCAGCTTTCAATAAAAAGAATTGACCTTGAACGTCAGAGAGTGACGTGTGTGTTGGAGTCAGTTTTAGAATATGCTGATTATGTAGCTTGATTAACAGTTTACACAACAATAAGAATCAATGTAGTACAATAAACTCAATAAATGAAAGTTAAGGAGGAGTGAAAATGCAACACTCAAGAGACCGTCCTGTGAGTGATGTTATAAAAATCGCTAATAATACAGTTAAAGGAGTTCTTTAAAATGAAAAAGAATATAAAAAGAGTTATATCTATGGCACTTGTATTAGTTACAGTGTTAAGCACTTTTGCAATTACAGCAAGTGCAGCATCATATTCAACGGGAACATATACAGTAATAGCAAGTAATGGCGTAAATGTGAGAGAGGGAGCCGGCACCAATTATTCAAAAGTTGGAGCTGCTTCAAAAAATGTTAGCTTTACAGTAAGTAAGGTAAGTGGTTCATGGGGATATACTTCGAGTGTAAAATGTACCAATGGTAATAAAAGCGGGTGGATTTTGCTCGATAACTGTTCAAAAAGCTCATCATCCTCAGTGTATTCAACGGGTACATATACAGTAGCATCTTCAAATGGTATCAATGTAAGAAAAGGTGCAGGAACTGGATACTCAACAGTCGGAGCCGCACCTAAAGGTGTTAGTTTTTCAATTACAAAGGTAAGTGGTTCATGGGGTTATACTTCAAGTATCAAGTGTACTAACGGGTATAAGAGTGGTTGGGTGTCACTTGATTACTGTAAGAAGACTACTTCTTCCACAACTACCAATAATTCTTCTACAAAAGGAATCAAGCTTAATGTTCCCTTTTATAAGCAGAATGATAGCAGATGGAAGAATGTTTATATCGGTTCTAAAACAATTGGTTCAATAGGTTGTACAACAACCTGTATTGCTATGGTTTATTCTTATAACACAGGCAAGACTGTTTATCCGAATCAAGTTATGAAGAAACTTAAATATTCAAACAATGACTTGTATTGGAGTTCTATATCAAATGTAGGATTGACTTCAAAGAGCTATAACTGCAATATATCGAATAGTATTATGTCAACGATTTATTCTAAACTTAAAGCTGGTAAGCCTGTTATTATCGGTGCTACAACAAGCTCAGGTGGCTCTCAGCATTGGGTAGTAATTACAGGATATACAGGTAGTAGTACAACAAATTTCTCTACAAGCGATTTTATCATTAACGATCCTGGATATCAGGGATGTACTACACTTAAAGCTTTCCTTGCGAACGGAAGTGGTACAGATAGGACAAGAATTGTAAGAATAATGTATTAAAGATACTTAAAATAATCTACATGGTGATGGTACACAATGATAACAAACAAATAAAACATTCACCGCCGGGGAGAAATCCTCGGCGGTGCCATTACATAAGGCGGTTCTGAAATGCGACGTACCTCCAAAAATCCCTTTTGTTTTTAGCAATAGGGATTTTACTTTTTTTACATTAAGACAAAAATCTTATTGCTGTTGCTTGTAAATAACATCTGTTTGCTGTATAATGAAATACACAAGTTAATTGTGATTATTCTGTGATAACTTTCTGAGTACCCTATAAGCTTGGAAAGGTTTGATTTTTAGGGGGAATTGATATGGAGATATCAAAAATAGTTATAACCGGTGGTCCTTGCGGGGGTAAATCCACAGCAATGAGTTGGATAGACAACTTCTTTACTCAGATAGGCTACAAAGTTTTATTCGTACCCGAAACAGCCACTGAGCTTATTACAGGCGGAGTTGCGCCGTGGACTTGCGGTACCAATGTTGATTATCAGAAGTGTCAGATGGAATTACAGCTTGAAAAGGAAAAAATATTCGAACAGGCAGCGGAAACTATGAACGCTGATAAGATTCTGATTGTTTGTGATAGAGGTTTGTTGGATAACAAGGCTTATATGAACGCTTCGGAGTTCAGCGAAGTGATAAAAGCTATTAATTCCAATGAGGTTGAGCTTCGTGATAACTATGACGCTGTTTTTCATCTTGTTACTGCCGCAAAAGGAGCTGAGGAGTTTTATTCTTTAGCTAATAATGCTGCAAGAACTGAAACGGTTGAAGAAGCGGCAGCTATTGATGACAGGTTGATTTCATCCTGGACGGGGCATCCTCACCTCAGAGTGATTGATAACAGCTCGTCTTTCGAGGATAAAATGAAGAGGTTATTGACGGAAATCTCTTCTTTTCTTGGTGAACCCGAGCCTTATGAGATTGAACGTAAATATCTGATAGAGTATCCCGACATCGAGTGGCTTGAGAATCATCCTTCGTGTCAGCGTATAGAGATTATTCAGACATATCTTAACAGCGCTAACGGCGAGGAAATACGTGTACGTCAGCGTGGAGTCGATGGAAATTATATCTATTTTCAGACTGTTAAGAAAAAAGTATCTGATGTTAAGCGTGTTGAAATTGAAGGACGTCTGTCGCAGGCAGAATATCTGAAGCTGCTTATGGATGCTGATACTACCAAGAGACAAATCCGCAAGACAAGATATTGCCTTATGTATGAAAGTCAGTATTTTGAAATAGATGTGTACCCGTTCTGGAATGATAAGGCGATTCTTGAATTAGAGCTCAGCGATGAAAATGCCGAAGTAGTTTTTCCTGAACAGATAAAAATCATTAAAGAAGTGACGGATGATGATTCATATAAAAACTCTTCACTTGCTGTAATGTGAAGTAACTCTATGGCTTAACAATTACCCGAACACCACTTTGTTCTTTTTGAACAGAGCGGTGTTTTTTTGTATAACTTCAGTTTTTTGTAACAGATAATCCTGTACTCATTGACACATCCCGCTCATACGAGTACAATATATTCATATCAACAAAACGGAGAATACTATGAAAAACATCATCGAAATTACAGATTTTAATGCGCCTGAGCTTGATGTATATGCAAGGCTTACCGAGGCTCAGCTTTTAAATAAGGAGTTTCCCGAAAGGGGCTTATTTATAGCTGAAAGCCCTAAGGTTATAGAAAGAGCTCTCGATGCAGGGTACGAGCCGGTATCTTTTCTTATGGAAAAACGTCATATAGAGGGTGAAGGAAAGCAGATTCTTGAAAGAGTAAAGGATGTTCCTGTCTTCTGCGCGGAGTTTGATGTACTTACTCAACTGACAGGCTTTAAACTTACAAGAGGTATGCTCTGTGCAATGAAGCGTAAGCCTTTGGTTTCTTTGAGAGAGCTGTGCGAAAATAAAAGCAGAATAGTTATACTTGATAAGGTGATGAATCCTACCAATGTGGGTGCTATAATCCGTTCAGCGGCGGCTCTCGGTATTGATGCGGTGGTTCTGACTCCCGGTTGCTCGGACCCCTTATACAGACGTGCCGCGAGGGTAAGCATGGGTACAGTATTTCAGATCGAGTGGACTTTTTCGCTTGATGAAAGTCTTGATGAAATAAAGTCACTCGGCTTCAAAACCGTTGCAATGGCACTGAAGGATAATACTCTCTCAATTGATGATCCCGTACTTGCATCTGAAAACAAGCTTGCGATTGTTATGGGTACAGAGGGTGATGGCCTTTCTGATAGTACTATATCTGATTGTGATTATACTGTAAAAATTCCGATGTACCACGGTGTGGATTCCCTGAATGTTGCCGCCGCATCGGCGGTTGCCTTTTATCAGCTCGGAAACAAAAATGCCGACGCCTGAGCGGGGGAGGACGCATAATATCTGCTGTGTGTATTCCTTGACATATCCGATTCGTTGGAATATAATAGTCTCGGCAAATAATAAAACAAAAGGAGATATATTATGAACATTATTACACGCTTATTAAGCTTTTTGCTCGGCGTATTCACTTGCTTTGCATCGGGTACGACACCGTCCTTTACGGCTCCCGTACCTGAGATTCCTCAGGATGATTTTGTGCCCGTTATGCGTTTTGTAGCTACAAGTGATACTCACATTTCAACTCTCGGTGATACGGGCTGTGAAAGAGTATCAGCTATGATGAAAACCGCTTACGCTATAAGTGAAGCTGATGAGGACTACAAAAACCTTGATGCGGTTGTATTTTCGGGTGATATTACCGATAACGGATTTTTAGGCTCCTTCCTTGCATTCACGGCAGTGACCGATCTTGAATTCCGTGAGGGTACTGAGCGTCTTGCAGTAGTATCCAAGGCACACGACAGCTACACCTTACAGAATGGTAGCCTTAATCTTTATACCGCTTTAACAGGTCAGGAAACTGATTTCCACAGAGTGATAAACGGCTTCCATTTTATCGGCATTTCCCGTTCGGATTCACTTAAGCATTATACTGATGAGCAGGTTAAGTGGCTTGATGAAAATATTGCAGCAGCGGTTGAAGCTGACCCTGAAAAGCCTGTTTTCGTTTTTCAGCATGAGCATGTAAGAGACACTGTTTACGGAAGCAGTAAATCCGACGGTTGGGGACTTGATACCTTCACTGATGTACTTTCAAAGTACCCTCAGGTAGTGCATATTTCAGGTCACTCCCACTTTCCTGCAAACGATCCCAGAGCAATTTGGCAGGGTGAGTTTACAGCTATAAACGATGGCGGCCTTGCTTATTTTGAGCTTGCAGTAGACGGCAGAAACGGACAGTTCCCCGCTGAAAAAGACAGAATGACTCAGGCTCTCATTATCGAGGTTGATGCTGATAACAGAGTACTTGTAAAGGTGCTTGATGTAAATGCGGGTACTATAATGAGAGAGTTCCTCATCGACAATATCACTGAAACAAACAAAGAAAAGTACTCCTTCGAGGCAAGAAAAGGAAGTGCTACTGCTCCTGTGTTTGACGATGATGCGGCACTCAGCTACGAGAAAAAAGGCTTGAAGCACTATATTACCGTACCTCAGGCAAAGGTAAGCGAAGACAATGAAGTTTTCGTTTACAGAATTTACGTTGTTAATGAAAATGGTAAGACAGTCCACGAGGATTGGGCATTCTCAGATTACTTCTTCTCGGATATGCCTGAAAGCATAACCTTTGACGGCTTTATGACACTCAGTAAAAGCTTTACTGTAAAGGTTTGTGCTGAGGATGTATGGGGAAATACAAGTGATTATCTTGAAATAAAGGTCTGATTCACTTAATAAACTAAAACGAAATCTGCCGTGAAATAACGGCAGATTTTTTGTGTATCAGAACGGTTTATAAGCAGGGTAGGGGGGTATGTATGCTCTTCTTGGAAAGACGTCTTAATTTGCCTTATAACGACGAATATAAATAAGAAGTCAGGCGGTTAGCCTGACTTCTTTTGTTTATTGGTTTACTGTTCGAGTGAAGCGCGCATTTCAAGAACCTCGTTATGGATTCTCTCTTTTTCTTTGCCGGTAAGCTTGTAGAAGAAGAAGGGAACACCTGCAAGGAACATCATAATACCATGTACTATTGTATAGAAGAAGAGGAGTGCAATTTTATCTGTATCGGGGCTTACCGAGCCATCAGCAAGCTGCTCGTAGTGAATAAGAGAGCCTTCGCCTTTGAGTATGAAGGGTGCAACTGTGCTTGCTATTGTACCGCTTATGAGGGTGCCGATACCGATTACGAAGGGGAGAGAAGCGTCAAGACGCTTTCCTGTCTTGAGCTCAAGGTCTTCGAGCACGTCTGCCTGGAACATAAGGGGAAGAAGGTTAGAAGCACCGAACTGTAAGCCGATGAGGAAGAGGCAGGCAATGAAAGCAATCATAAGAGGCGTACTGTCTGTGGTGAAATAGAAGTAACCGATTGTGAAAGCGATGATGTTTGCACATACCGAGTAAATGCCGCTGGCGATGTAAAGAATTCTTGCGTTGAACTTTTTGAGGAGAGCATTGATTACGAGCATACCTACTGCGGTACCGATGCCGACAGGGAGAAGAATAATAATCTTCTTTGAGGGGTCACCGATGATTGCGATTGCAAGGAAGCCTTCCATAAAGGTTGAGATACCTCTGAAGGCTTTAAGAAATTCGGAAAGAATAACCACGTGTGCATGTTTGTTTTTTATGATATCCTTGAAGCCCAAAAGAGGGTTCTTTCTTTCGGCTGAATAGGGAATTCTTTCTCTTACAAGGTTCATACCGAGCAGTACGGTGATTATACCTATAACACCGCAGAAGGCTGCACAGATTATGTACTGAAGTCCCTCGTTGTTCTTCCATATCAGGCCGATTATGAGAAGGAAGAGCATAGGTGCGGAGTTGCCGACTGCAGAAGCAAAGCTTCTGAAAGAGAGTACCTGGTCTCTTTCCTTCATATTGGGCGTCATAACATTGGGGAGCATATTGATAACATTACCGAAGGAGCACATAACACTCCACAGAAGGGCAATGGTGAGAACGTAGATGAAAAGGATTGTGCCTGAAAGACCCGGGGGAGCAATGAAGGTGAGCATAAGGGTTACTGCCATCGGAATAGCGATGAGCAAAACAATGGGTCTGAATTTTCCGCCTTTGCCTGTTTTTCTTCCGTCAATATAGAGTGTAATGAAGAAGTTAAGGAAGAAGGGAATTATTCCGATAAGGGCATTAAAAAGCGAAAGATACTCTTCTTCGAGCTTAAGGACGTTAACAAGATAAGTGTTTCTGTTGGCACCTACAACGCCGGTCATAGTTGTGTAAAAGAATACACCTGCGAGATAAAAAATATACTCAGGTGTTTTTACATGCCTTTTGTTGGGGTCTGCATTTGTTAAAATTGTAGACTGTGACATATTTTCTGCCTCTTTCTTCATATTTTTTATATCAGTTATGATATATCTAGTTCATATACTATCATATTGCACATAAAAATGGAATAGCTATTTTTAAATTAAATGTAAATTTCACAAAAGAATATTATTTTGTGTCGAAACATTACATTTGACTAAAACGCTGAATGATGGTATAATGCATAACGAGGTCCATCCGTGTGGTGGAATAATATAAAAAGGAGGTAAGCTTAATGAAAAAGATCATCTGTAAGGTTGAGTATGATACCGAAAATGCAGAGCTTGTAGCAAAGTACACAAGCGGTGAATTCGGTGAAGCAGCAGGCTTCGAAGAAAGCCTTTATATGACCGCAAACGGCAAATATTTCCTTTATGTTAACGGCGGCGAGGAATCACCCTATACTGCTGAAAACATCACAAGAATGTCTGCTGACAAGGCAAACAAGTGGCGTGAAGAACGCGGTGTTTAATTAACCGGATAATTAAAAAGCTCACTTCGTTATGAAGTGAGCTTTTTCTTTAAGCGTTAAAATCGGCGTACCACTCGAAGGTAACTGAAGATGCGGCTTCTGCTTTGCAGATAGCGTCCTTCTGTGAGAAGTCGTCCTTCTTTTCGGTTGAGTCGTTTACACCCCACCAGGGCTCGATGCAGACGTAGGGTGCACCGGGCTTAGCCCATATTCCGAGATAGGGAGCATTGCCGAGGTTGAATTTAATAGCGGCCTTATCTGTATAGAGAGTGATGTTTTCTGATTTGATGCCGTGAAGAATAAGAGCATCCTCGTCGAAAATGTGCTCAGTAATTACGATATCCTTTTCGCCGTTGAGTACTGGGAAGGTTTCGGGAAGTCTCAATGAGCGTACAAGATCGATTTTCTCTGTTTCAAGAGTCTCGTCAAGGTCGAATGAAAGCTTGTCACCGATTTTGCAGTTGAATGCGGGATGAGCACCGAGTGAGAAGTACATAACCTTATCACCCTCATTTTTGATGCAGTGTGAAACGGTAAGTCTGTTGTCTGTAATTGTAAATGTAACAGTAACAGTGAAATTATAAGGATAAATAGCGAGTGTGTCGGAATTCTGAGTAAGGGTGAAGGTGAGTGAATTGTCGTCGCTTCCTGCGAAATCCCATTTCATCTTTCTTGCAAAGCCGTGCTTGGGCATTTCGTACTCCTTGCCGTCGAGACAGTACTTATCGTCGATGAGTCTGCCTACTATCGGGAAGAGAATAGGGGACTGTCCTGCCCAGTATTCGGGGTTGCCCTGCCAGAGGTATTCGCATTCCTCTTTTTTGTCGTAGATGCTGGTAAGCTCACAGCCGAACTCCTTGACACCTATTCTGAGTCGCTCGTTTTCTATGTAATGAATCATATTTTTTCCTCCTCGTTCTTTTTTTATTATAATACATCATAAAAGGTAAGATATCAACATAAATTTGCCATATATATAAATAAAATACGTGTTTTTTGAAATATATTGAAAAAATTACAGAAAAGTAGTATACTGACGAAAGTAAAACTTTTTTTGGAGTTGTTAAAATGAAGTCTGAAGCTAAAAGAAAAAATAAAAAGAGCGATCCTATGGATATTATAATCAAGCTTCTCATAGTAGCCTGTGCCGTTGTTGGTGTGGTGCTGCTGGGTATGCTTGCAGTTGAATTCTTCTCCGGAGGTGAGGATGAGATTGACGGACAGGCAGAAAATACTACCGTTTCAACATCCGGTCAGGATATAACTGAGTATATTCCCGGGGAGTCGGTTACTACAGAACTCAATATAATTGAAACAGAAAACACTGAAGAGGAGACAACTGTACCGCCTACAAGTGTGCCTGAAACTACCGAAGCTACCATCGAAGAAAATCCTTCTGTACCTCAGACAAACGAGCTTCTGTTTATTGAGGCGGAGGACAGAATTACCGTAGAGATTGATCCTGACAGCGAATACTGGAGTCTTGTTGTGGTGAATATTTCGAGACAGATGCCGTCTGATTACGTGCCAAAACTTGCAAATGTAGCAGACACAGGTTATCAGATGGATGTACGTGTTGCACCGTACTATACCCAGATGTACAATGCTGCTTTGAAGGACGGTATCAGACTTACTCCTGTTTCCGGCTACCGCTCCTACGAAAGACAGAAGAACAATTACGCCAACCGTATAGAAATATGTATGGATGAATATAATCTTACAAGAGAAGAAGCACGTAAGAAGGCTGCAACTATCGTACTTCCTGCGGGAACAAGTGAGCATAATCTCGGTCTTGCAATGGATATCTGCAGTCTTAAGACCTCGTTCTGTAACACAAAGGAATACGCTTGGTTGGTTGAGCATGCTCATGAGTACGGATTCATTAACCGTTATGCTGAGGATAAGCAGCATATTACCGGTATAGTTTATGAGCCGTGGCACTGGAGATTTGTCGGTGTTGAGTACGCTGAGGATATTAAAAACAGCGGACTTTCCCTTGAAGAGTGGCTTGACAGCAAGGGCATAGCCTATTGATAAAAAATATTTGAAAAACATCATAAAAACTATTGACAAATGTGGGACGTTGTGATAATATATCTGCACAACAAAGCAGAGCAGCAGCTTCTCACCTATGGGATAAGGTTCCGCATAGGTCAATAGACTAAGTTTTAACTGGTGTATTGATGCGTGGACAGCTCTCTGTTCACGCTTTGATTTTTATGACGAAAAGTCAAAATATTCGGAGGTGTATGAACATCGCTATCAAAGAAATGCAAATCAATGAAGAGATTCGTGACAAGGAAATAAGAGTAATTCTCGGTGACGGTGAAGTGCTCGGTATTATGTCCGCAGATGAAGCTCTTAAAATCGCAGAGGAAAAGAACCTTGATCTGGTAAAGATTGCTCCTCAGGCCGTTCCTCCCGTATGCAAGATTATGGACTACGGAAAGTACCGCTTTGAAATGACAAAGCGTGAAAAGGAAGCAAAGAAGAACCAGCATGTTGTTGAAATCAAGGAAATCAGACTTTCACTGGGTATTGACACGCATGACTTCGAAACAAAAGTCAACCATGCAAGAAGATTCATCGCAAGCGGAAACAAGGTTAAGGTTTCAATCCGTTTCAGAGGCCGTGAAATGGCTCATACAGAAAACGGACTTGTAACAATGAAGCAGTTTGCAGATGCTTGTGCAGAATTTGCTAACATTGAAAAGGCTGCAAAACTCGAAGGTAAATCAATGATGATGTTCATGGCTCCCAAGCCGAAAAAGTAATAACAGGAGGAATTTACAATGCCTAAAATTAAAACACACAGCGGTGCAAAGAAGCGTTTTAAGCTTTCCAAGAACGGTAAGCCCATCCGCTACCATGCAAACAAGTCACACATCCTTACAAAGAAGAACACAAAGCGTAAGAGAGGTCTTCGTCAGACAGTTGTTGCTGATAAGACAAACGAGAAGCAGATTAAGCGTCTTATTCCTTACAAATAATTCTTATCCTATCTTAAACTAATAATATCATAACGGAGGTACTTAATCATGGCTCGTATTAAAGGCGCAATGATGACTCGTAAGAGAAGAAATAAAGTATTAAAGCTTGCAAAGGGCTACTACGGCTCAAAGCACAGCCTCTTCAAGACAGCTAAGCAGGCTGTTATGAAGTCAGGTAACTATGCATACATCGGCAGAAAGCAGAAGAAGAGAGATTTCCGTCGTCTCTGGATCACAAGAATCTCAGCTGCTTGTAAGGCAAACGGCATGAACTATTCATCATTCATGAACGGTCTCAAGAAGGCAGACATCACTCTCAACAGAAAGATGCTTTCAGAGATTGCTATCGCTGATCCCGCAGCATTCACAGCACTTGTTGAGAAGGCAAAGGCAGCTCTTTAATCCAAATTAAATTACGTCCGAGATTTATTCTCGGGCGTATTTGTGTTTTTTTAACAAGTTATAATTTAGACAAAAAGAAGTAAAAGGAGGGGAAGGTATGCTGAAAATCGACAGTCTTTCCAATGAAAAAATCAAATTATGTGCAAAGATTATATCATCTTCAAAGCACCGTAAACAGCAGGGTTTGTTCTTCCTTGAAGGACTCAGACTGTGCCGTGATGCGGCAATTACGGGCTGCGGAATTGAATTTGCTTTTTTCACTCGAAAGGCAATTGAAACAAAGCCGGAAGCAGTTGAGCTTATAAGCAAGGCTTCTTCGCAGTACTTTGAGATTTCCGATCAGGTTGCTTCAAAGCTTTCACTTACCGAAACCTCACAGGGCTTTTACTGTCTTTGCCGAACCGAGCATAAAAATGCGGATATACGTTTTGACGGTAAGTATATCGCTCTTGAAAACATTCAGGACCCGTCAAATCTCGGTGCAATATGCAGAACTGCAGAGGCTCTCGGTGTGGATGGCGCAATTCTCTCATGCTGTTGTGACAGATATTCTCCTAAGGTACAGCGCGGTGCTATGGGCTCATTGCTGAGACTCAATATCATCGATTGTGATAACCTTAAGGAGCTTCTTGTCAGCCTCGGAGAAAAAGGTATGAAGCTTTATGCCACTACCCCCGATGAAAATGCGGAAAAAATAACGATGTGCGATATGTCAGGCGGTGTTGTTGCCGTTATCGGAAACGAAGGTAACGGAGTAACAGATGAGGTGTTCTCAGTCTGTGAAAAGGTGACAATACCTATGCTCGGCAGAGCTGAATCTCTCAATGCGTCTATGGCGGCGGCCATCACGATGTGGGAAATGATGAGGTGAGCCGATGAACGAAGCGTTATACTGGCTCTGGTTACAGAAATCAATCGGTTTTGCAGAAGAATACAGTGAAATGATAAGCTTTTTCGGCTCTGTTAAGGCACTGTACGAGGCAAGTGACGAGGAGCGTAAGGAGTGTCCTCGGCTTACAAGACGTAAAAAGGTGCGTGAGAGGATGAATGAATATACTCTTGCGGATGCCGAGAAAATCGTTGAAACCTGCAAAAAGTACGGAATCAGAATTCTCACTCCGGCTGATGCGGACTTTCCCGAAGGTCTTCGCGATATCCCGAAAGCACCTTCAGCGATTTATGTAAGAGGCGATATCAAGTGTCTCAGAAGCGCTTTGCCTATCGCTGTAATCGGAAGCCGTTTGCCGAGCAAGTACGGTGAGGATTGTGCTACTGAGATGGTCAGCGGACTCGTAAAGAAGGCGAATGCCGTGATAATAAGCGGCGGCGCACTCGGCATAGACTCGGTAGCTCACAGAGCTGCGCTTAAGAGCGGCGGCAAAACTGTTCTCGTACTCGGTTGCGGACACGGAATCAATTACCTTCCTGAAAACTCCGATATGAGAAAGGAGATAAGCCGTAACGGTGCTCTTGTCACTGAGTATCCTCCGTTCACATCTGCAAGTCCCGCCACCTTCCCTGAAAGAAACAGAATTATATCGGGACTCAGCAAAGCGGTTGTCATTATAGAGGCGGCAGAGCGAAGCGGTACTTTCAGTACTGCGAATCATGCTATACGTCAGAACAGAAAGCTTCTTGTTCTCCCGGGTGATATCGAAAGCGGTAATTTTGCGGGCTCCAATCAGCTTGTTAGTGAAGGAAAGGCAACGGCCGTTTTCAGCTCTGAGGGTGTGCTTACCGCTATTGACGGTGAGATGCGCAAGGAAAAGTACCGCGGGCCGAAGAATAATACTCCCTTCAAGGAGATTGACCGCGATTCGGAGTACAGCAAGAAATTCCGTACGGTAAAAAGAAAAAAATCCGTCAAAGCAGAGGAAACCGAGGCGCAAGAGGCTGTTCAGGAAATAAAAACTGAAAAAACAGTAAAAAATCTCCCTGAAACTATTTCTAAAAACGCTGAAATAGTGTATAATTTAATGTCCGACGGTAAATGTACCATGGACGAAATAGCCAACGGCTCGGAGCTTGTACCCGCTAAGATACTTGCGGCGCTGACAGAGCTCGAGCTCGAAGGTGTTATAAGAAAAACAGCAGATGCTTACAGTCTGATTTAAAATAAATCCAGTTAGAAAAGGTGAAAAAAATATATGGCAAATCTTATTATTGTGGAGTCACCCTCCAAGGCCAAAACACTCAAGAATTACCTTGGCAGCGGTTATGAAATCATCGCATCAAAGGGTCACGTCAGGGATCTTCCTGCGGCAAAGCTCAGCGTTGATATAAAAAATGACTTTGCACCTAAATACAGCATAGTAAAAGGAAAGGAAAAGCTCGTTAAGGAACTTAAGGCAGCTGTTGCCGAAAGTGACGAGGTCTTTCTCGCAACCGACCCTGACCGTGAGGGAGAAGCAATTTCATGGCATCTTGCAGAAATTCTCGGTCTTGATCTTGATAAGCTCAACCGTGTTACCTTCAACGAAATTACAGGTACCGGTGTTAAAAACGGTATGGCAAACCCGAGAAAGGTTGATATTGACCTTGTAAATGCTCAGCAGGCAAGACGTATTCTCGACAGACTTGTGGGCTACAAGCTCAGTCCTTTTGTTTCACAGAAAATCAGAAGAGGACTTTCCGCAGGTCGTGTACAGAGTGTTGCTGTAAGAATGATAGTTGACCGTGAAAACGAAATCAGAGCCTTCGTACCTGAAGAGTACTGGTCAATAGAGGGTAAGTTCCTCTTCTCAAGAAAAAATATTTCCGCAGATTTTTATGGTGATGAAACAGGTAAAATTGAGCTTAAGAGCAAGGAAGAGGCAGATGCAATTCTCACAAGACTTGACGGAGCTTCCTACTATATCAGCTCACTCAAGAACGGTAAGAGAACAAAGAATCCCGCACCTCCCTTTATAACATCAACCCTTCAGCAGGAAGCTTCAAGAAGACTCGGCTTCAGAGCTGAAAGAACAATGAAGATTGCTCAGGAGCTTTATGAAGGTGTCAACATCGCGGGTTACGGCTCAATCGGTCTTATCACATATATGAGAACTGACTCTCTTCGTATTTCCGAGGAAGCAAGAGCAGCTACAGATGAGTTTATCCGCGACAACTTCGGTGAGAAGTACCTTCCCGAAAAGCCCAGATACTACAAATCAAGAAGCAATGCACAGGACGGTCATGAAGCAATCAGACCCTCAACTGTTGCTCTTACACCCGATAAGGTAAAGGACAGTCTTTCGGCTGAACAGTATAAGCTTTATACTCTCATCTGGAACAGATTTGTTGCTTCAATGATGGCATCCTGCATTCAGAATACATCAAAGCTTGAAATCAGAAGTACTGTCAGTGGTGAGCCTGAGGATAAGTACTGCGTTTTCACTGCAAGCGGATATTCAGTTAAGTTTGATGGTTATACCGTACTTTACGATATGGGCGACAGCGATGAGAAGTCAAAGCTTCCCGACGGACTTGTAAGCGGTGAAGCAGTAAAGCTCAAGGAGCTCATACCCAATCAGCATTTTACACAGCCTCCCGCAAGATACACAGAAGAGTCACTCATCAAGACTCTTGAAGAAAACGGAGTAGGCAGACCGAGTACTTATGCTACAATCATTTCAACCATCACAAAGCGTGAGTACGTTGAAAGAAAAGCAAAGCAGCTCGTACCGACTGAGCTTGGTGAAGCAATTGTAAATCTGCTTAAGGAAAAGTTCAAGAACATTGTAAATGTCAAGTTTACCGCTCAGCTTGAAACTGACCTTGATATGGTCGGCGAAGGCAAAGAGGATTACATCAGAATGCTCCATAACTTCTATGACGATTTCGAAGTAAACCTTCAGAAGGTCAAGAAGGAAATGGAGGGTGTAAAAATTCAGCTTCAGGAGGATATAACCGATATTCCCTGCGAAAAGTGTGGCAGAATGATGGTTATAAAATCAGGCCGCTTCGGTAAATTCCTTGCATGTCCCGGTTATCCCGACTGCAAGACAACAAAGCCTTACGTAGTTGAAACAAATGCACGTTGTCCTATCTGTGGCGGAAAGGTAATGTCAAAGAAATCCAAGAAGGGATATACCTTCTTCGGTTGTGAAACCTGGCCCGGATGTAACTTTATGACTTGGGATAAGCCCACTGACGAAATTTGTCCTCAGTGCGGAAAGTCACTTTTCAAGGGCAAGGGCGGAATGCTCTCATGTCTTGACGAAAAGTGCGGATATAAAGTAAAGGCTAAGAGAAAAAAAGATAAAGAAGATTAAAGAGGCGAGATTATGGCAGAAGAAATTAAGATAATAGGCGGCGGACTTGCCGGTGTTGAAGCGGCATGGCAGCTTGCGAATAAAGGCTTCAGAGTCAGACTTTACGAAATGAAGCCGGTAAAATATTCTCCTGCCCATAAGCTTTCCACACTCGGTGAGCTTGTCTGCTCGAACTCACTCAAGGCAAAACGACTTGAGTCTGCGGCGGGTCTTCTCAAGGAAGAAATGCGAGTATTCGGTTCAATCTGTATGGAGTGTGCCGATAAGTGCGAGGTACCCGCAGGCGGCGCTCTTGCCGTTGACAGGCATGAGTTTTCAAGGCTTATTACCGAGAAAATAGAAGCTCACGAAAATATAGAGATAATCCACGAGGAAGTATGTGATATTCCCGACGGTAATGTAATCATTGCCGCGGGACCTCTTGCATCAGATGCTCTCAGTGACAGTATCGCAAAGCTCTGCGGTGCGGGTCTTCACTTCTTTGATGCGGCGGCTCCTATTGTTACTCTTGAAAGCATCAATATGGAAAAAGCCTTCACCGCATCACGCTATGAAAGAGGCGGAGAAGACGATTACATCAACTGCCCGATGAATAAAGAAGAATACGAGGCCTTTTATGAGGCTCTTATCACCGCTGAGGGTGCATCACTTCACTCCTTCGATAAGAAAAAGGACTTCTACGAGGGGTGTATGCCTATCGAGGTTCTCGCTTCAAGAGGCAAGGATACAATGCGCTTCGGACCTATGAAGCCTGTAGGACTCAGAGATCCCCGTACGGGACACAGACCCTGGGCGGTACTTCAGCTCAGAAAGGAAAACAGTACGGGCTCAATGTTCAATCTTGTAGGCTTTCAGACTAACCTTAAATTCGGAGAGCAGAAAAGAGTATTTTCAATGATACCCGCTCTTGAAAATGCGGAGTTCGTACGGTACGGAGTAATGCACCGTAACACCTTCATTGATTCTCCGAGGCTTCTTGAGGGAGATTTCAGCTTCAGAGGAAGAGAGAATCTTTTCTTTGCAGGTCAGATTACCGGCGTTGAAGGCTATATGGAATCTGCCGCAAGCGGAATAATGGCGGGCATCAATATGGCAAGAAGACTTCAGGGCAAGAAAACTCTTATTCTTCCCGAAACAACAATGATAGGCGCACTCAGCAGATATATAAGCGACCCCACAGTTGCAAACTTCCAGCCTATGGGAGCAAACTTCGGTGTTTTACCTGCTATCGAGCCTAAAATAAGAGATAAAAAAGAGCGTTATACCGCTCTTGCACAAAGAGGAATGATATCCTTGAAAGAATATATTGAAAGTGAGGAGTACTGATGAATTTTGATGAATTTGAAAAAATAATCGGCTATACATTCAAAAATAAATCACTTCTTAAAACTGCACTTACTCACTCTTCCTATGCAAACGAAAGACATCCCGATGGTGAGTGCAATGAAAGACTTGAGTTTCTCGGCGACTCCGTACTCGGTGTAATAACAGCTGACTATTTTTATCACAATCTCAACCATCTTCCTGAGGGTGAGATGACAAAGAAAAGAGCACAGTGCGCCTGTGAAAAGTCACTTTTCGGTTTTGCTAAGGAGATCAACTTAGGTGAATACATCCTTCTCGGTAAGGGTGAGGAAAATACCAACGGCAGAAACAGAGCTTCTATATTAGCTGACGCCTTTGAGGCAGTTATAGCTGCAATTTATCTTGACGGCGGACTTGAAGAAGCAAGAAAATTCGTGCTTGATTTTGTTAAGAAGGCGGCTACTCAGCAGGTTGCGTTCAGAGACTATAAAACCGAGCTTCAGGAGATTATACAGAAAAATCCCGATGAGCATCTTACATATGTTCTTGTAGGTGAAAGCGGACCAGACCATGACAAACGCTTTGAGGTTGAGGTAAGACTTAACCGTAATGTTGTGGGTTGCGGAGTCGGCAGAAGCAAGAAGCTTGCCGAGCAGCAGGCGGCTAAGGAAGCTCTCGAGCTTATGGGTATCAAAAGTTGAAGCATATAAATGTAGCCTTATTTGTGTCGGATTTAGGCTGTCCTCACAGATGCAGTTTCTGTAATCAGAAAACGATTTCGGGTAAAATTACACCGCCGAATGCAACGGATGTCGAAAAGGCGGTAGAAACTGCACTTTCAACCTCAGAATGTAATGACGGTGAAATCGCATTTTTCGGCGGAAGCTTCACTGCAATTGACAGAGGATATATGCTTGAGCTTCTCAGTAAAGCTTATGATTATGTCAGTAGGGGAATGTTCAAGGGAGTAAGAATTTCTACAAGACCCGACTGTATTGATACCGATGTGCTTGCCGTACTCAAAAAATACGGTGTAACATCTATAGAGCTTGGTTGTCAGAGTATGGATGATGAAGTACTCCGCCTCAATAACAGAGGTCATGCGAGTGATTGCGTACCTATTGCGGCAAAGCTTATAAAAGATTTTGGCTTTGAGCTCGGTGTACAGATGATGACGGGACTTTACGGAGATACAAGAGAGAAAAGTATTGAAACGGCAAGAAAGCTTATTGCTCTTGAGCCTGATACCGTACGGATTTATCCGACTGTTGTGCTTGAGAGTACAGAGCTTGAAAGACTGTACCGAAAAGGTGAATATGCTCCGCAGAGCCTTGAAGAAGCGGTAGATTTATGCTCAGAGCTTCTTACTATGTTCAACGAGAAAGACATTAAGGTAATCCGTATGGGACTTCATTCAGGCGGTAATGTTGAAGAGGGCTATGTTGCAGGTGTATATCATCCCGCCTTCAGAGAGCTTTGCGAAAGCCGTATTTATCTTAAAATCACAGAAAAAGAGCTCGAAAAGATTTCAGATAAAAACATAGAAATTACCGTAGGCGGCAGATATGTCTCAATGCTTACGGGACAGAAAAAATCAAATATCAGATATTTGGAAGAAAAAGGCTATAGGGTCAGAATAGTTCAGGATAACAGTTATCCTAAATATAAAATAACAGTGCGAGGAATTGAAAAATGACATTAAAAGCACTTGAAATGCAGGGCTTCAAATCCTTCCCTGAAAAGACAACACTCAACTTCGGTAAGGGTATAACTGCGGTTGTCGGTCCTAACGGTAGTGGTAAGAGTAACATCTCCGATGCCGTACGTTGGGTACTCGGTGAGCAGTCATCAAAGTCATTGCACGGCTCAAAAATGGAGGACGTTATTTTTGACGGTACCAAAATAAGAAAGGCGCACGGCTTTGCTCAGGTTACACTCCGCCTTGATAACAGTGACGGCAGTCTCAAGGGTTATGACGGCGACGAAGTGTCCGTAACAAGAAGATATTACCGCTCAGGTGAAAGTGAGTATAAAATAAACGGTGTAAATGTCCGCCTAAAGGATGTTCATGAACTGTTTATGGATACAGGCCTTGGCAGAGACGGTTATTCAATGGTCAGCCAGGGCAAAATTGCCGATATGGTAAGCGGCAAGGGCAGAGAATGCCGTGAAATGCTTGAGGAAGCGGCAGGAATATCCTCTTACAGATACAGAAGAAACGACTCTCTTAAGAAGCTTTCTCAGGCTGAGGAAAACCTTGTCCGTTTAAGAGATATTCTTACCGAGCTTGAAGGCAGAATAGGTCCTCTTAAAACACAGAGCGAAAAAGCACAGAAGTTTCTTGTGCTTGCCGCTGAGAAAAAAGAAATTGAAATAGGCCTCTGGCTTTATAATATCGATAAGCTTCGTGAGAGTCTCAGTAAGCAGCAGGACAGTATTGCTATTGCTACAGGTCATTACGAAAAGACCGAGCAGGAGCTTTCCGAAATCGAATCGGCAATCGAAAAGTGTATTTCAGATACACAGAATATAAATATTGAGATTGATGAAATAAGAAATACAATTTCACTCATCGAGGAAAATGCCGCAAATGCCGCAGGCGAGCAGGCGGTACTCAGAAACTCAATTGAGCATAACAATGAGACAATAGAGAGAATCGGCAAGGACAGATATGATTCTGAAAACAGTCAGCAGCAGCTTATGAAAGAGATTGCTACTGAAGAAAAGCTTATAAATCAGATTAAAGTAATCCGTGCTGAGAAAAGCGAGCTTCTCTCCAAGGCTCAGGGCGAGCTCAACAAAATGCAATCCGAGGGCGGAAATCTCGATAGTGAAAGTGCAGAGCTTTCAAAGAGCATAACTGAGCTTACAAAGGAGCTTTCCGATTGCAGAGTAGCATACTCTACCGCTATGTCCTCAATAAGCGAAGTTAAATCAAGAGTCGAAATTATAGATCAGCTTATTTTCGGCAAGAAAGAGGCGGTTGAGCTTCTCGGTAAAGAGGTTTCCGAAAAGGAAAAGACTATTGCTGATGCTGATGCTGTTATAGTGTCCGTGAATAACTCTGTTAACGGATACACATTGCGCTTGAATTCGAAGAATGAAAAGGCAGATATAAGCAAAAAAGAGCTTGACAATACTGTTTTCGAGGCTCAGCGTACCTCTTCGAAGGTTAAAATGCTTGAGGAGCTCGAAAAGAATATGGAAGGCTATTCAGGTGCCGTAAAGAAAATCATCAAGGAGAGTCAGAAGGGCGCCCTCAGAGGTATTCACGGTACGGTTTCTCAGCTTATTTCAGTTGATTCCGAGTATGCGGTTGCAATTGAAACTGCACTTGGTAATGCTATTCAGAATATAGTTACCGATACTGAAAATGATGCCAAGAATGCTATCAATCATCTTAAGGTTACCAATGCAGGTCGAGCAACCTTCCAGCCGATTTCAGCGGTAAAGGGCAAGAGTCTTGATGAAAAAGACCTCGATGATTGCTATGGCTATGTTGATATAGCCGCAAACCTTCTCCGTACTGACAGTAAGTATGAAGAAATTATATCTTCACTTCTCGGCAAGGTTGTCGTAGCCGAAGACCTTACAAGTGCGATAGCTATTGCAAAGAAGTATTCCTACAGATTCAAAATCGTCACACTTGACGGTCAGGTTATCAATACCGGTGGTTCAATGACCGGTGGCTCTCTTGCACAGAGTACGGGTATTCTTTCAAGAGGTACGGAAATAGAGCAGCTTAAGGAAAAAGAAAAAGAGCTTAATGAGAAGCTCGAAGTCAGTAAAAAGGCTTATGACGAGCTCATCAAGGAAATCGAGGCTCTTGAGGGCGTACTTGCTGCTGAAAAGGAAAAGCTTGTATCATCTCAGGAAGAGAAAATCCGTCTTCAGGGTGAGTATAATCTTACTCTTCAGCAGTACAAAGACGCAAAGGATGCACTTGATAATCTTATCTCAGAAAAGAGCAGTGCAGACGAAAGAGTTTACACTATCGAGGCTGAGTGCGAGATTCACAAGGAAAAGATGGATGAGTTTACAAAGGCCATCCAGGATAACGAAAACAAGCTTATTATGCTTGATTCAAGAAAATCCGAGCTTTCAAGCAGAAGAAAAGAGCTTTCAGACGAAATTTCAGCTCTTAATCTTGATATTCACGGCGCAGACCGAGATCTTAATGCAAGAAACCAGGCTCTCGGACTTCTCAAGGCCCGTCTTGTAAGTCAGGAGGATAAGGATAAAGAGCTTGATAAGGAAATTGAGCTTATAAAGCAGAGAAATGCAGAAATTGAAAAGGAAATACTTGCTCTTTCAGCACTCTCCGAATCCTATGTTGAGCAGACAAAGAAGGCGAAAGAAGATATTATTTCTCTTCAGAATCATAGAAGCTCCACAGAGGAAAAATCTCAGCTTCTCCGTAATGAAGAAAGAAGCAAGACCTCAGAGAGAGAAAAAATCAGCGGTGAGCTTGCAAGACTTGAGGAGCGCAAGGAAACTATGCTCCGTGAGTACGATGACACAGTCAATAAGCTCTACGAGGAGTATCAGCTTACTAAGCGTGAGGCAGAGGCAATAGGTGAAAAGCCCGAAGATCCCAAGGGTGCACAGAAGAGACTTCACGAAATCAAAAACTCAATCAGAGCTCTCGGTTCAGTAAATGTAGGAGCTATTGAGGAATACAAAGAGGTAAGTGAACGCTACGGCTTTATGTCCGATCAGGTATCTGATGTTGAAAAGAGCAAGAAGGAGCTTATCCGTCTTATCGAGGAACTTACCTATAAGATGAGCCATCAGTTCCGTGAGCAGTTTGTCAAAATCAATGACAACTTCAACGATACCTTCCGCGAACTTTTCGGCGGCGGTAAGGCAGAACTTATTCTTGAAAATCCCGCCGATGTACTCGAGAGTAACATCGACATCAAGCTTCAGCCTCCCGGAAAGAACGTTAAGCGACTCGACTCACTTTCCGGCGGTGAAAAGGGACTTTCAGCAATTGCACTTCTTTTCGCAATCATGAAGGTAAATCCCGCACCCTTCTGCATTTTTGACGAGGTTGAGGCGGCTCTTGATGATGTTAACGTACAGCGCTACGCTCAATATGTACGCAGAATGACAGACAATACACAGTTTATTCTCATCACTCACAGACGCGGTACTATGGAAGAAGCGGATATGCTTTATGGTATCACGATGCAGGAGCAGGGTGTATCAAAGCTTCTTGAACTCAAGACCGCAGAGCTTGCAAAAAAGTTGGGAATAACACAGTAAGGAGATATAACTGATATGGGTATATTTAAAAAATTCGGCTTCGGACTCAAGAAAACCCGTGAAGGTATGACGGGCAGAATTGAGGATGTACTCGGAGCATACGAAGAAATTACAGACGATTTATACGAAGACCTCGAGGAAGCCCTTATTATGGGTGACGTAGGTATGAAAACCGCGGTTGATATTGTTGAGGAGCTCAGAAAAAGAGTAAACCGCAACGAGGTACGTAATCCCAAGCACGCAAAGATGATAATTGCAGATATCGTTGCCGCAATGATTGACGGCGGCGAGGATATGGGACTTATCACTATTCCTTCAATTATCCTTGTAATCGGTGTTAATGGTGTCGGTAAGACAACTACCATCGGTAAGCTTGCTGCTATGTATAAAAAAGAGGGTAAAAAGGTTATCCTCGGTGCGGCAGATACCTTCAGAGCTGCGGCTATTGAGCAGCTTGAGGTATGGGCAGACAGAGCAGGGGTTGACATCGTAAAGCACAAGGAGGGCGCAGACCCTGCAGCGGTTGTTTACGACACAATCAGCGCAGGTATAGCAAGAGACTGTGATATCATTATCTGTGACACTGCGGGCAGACTTCATAATAAGAAAAACCTTATGGATGAGCTTGCAAAGATATACAGAGTTATTGAAAAGCAGCTCCCCTATGCTGACCGTGAAATTCTTCTCGTACTTGATGCTACAACCGGTCAGAATGCGGTAAGTCAGGCAAAGGAATTTATGAATGTTGCCGAGCTTACAGGTATTGCACTTACAAAGCTTGACGGTACTGCAAGAGGCGGTGTTGTTCTTGCTATCAAGAATGAGCTTAAGCTTCCCGTTAAGTTTATCGGTGTCGGCGAGCAGATTGATGACCTTCAGCCATTCAAGCCTGCAGTTTTTGCAAAGGCACTCTTCGAGGACACCTCAACAGTTGAGGAGGAATAAGAAATGAAAATTCTTATTGCAACTCACAATAAGCATAAGCTTGGTGAAATGGCAAGAATCCTTGAGCCTATGGGCTACGAGGTTGTAACAGATACAGATTTAGGCTTCGTACTCACCGAAGCAGAGGAAAACGGCAGTACCTTTCTTGAAAACGCAAGAATAAAGGCAGAAAGCGGCTGTAAGGAAAGCGGAATTCCCTGTATTGCCGATGACAGTGGACTTTGTGTTGATGCACTTAATGGTGAGCCCGGTGTTTTCTCCGCAAGATACAGCGGTGAACACGGCGACGATAAGGCCAATAACGAAAAGCTTCTCTTTAATCTTAAGGATGTACCCGATGAAAAGAGAACAGCACGCTTTATGTGTTCTATCTGTGTTTCATTCCCCGACGGCAGTGAAATAACCGCAGAGGGAGCTTGTGAAGGTAAAATCGGCTATGAATACAGAGGTAATAACGGCTTCGGCTATGATCCTCTCTTTATGGTTGGTGACAAAAGCTTTGCAGAGCTTTCCGCAGAGGAAAAGGACGCAGTAAGCCACAGAGGTAATGCACTTAAAAAATTAGAAAAGCTATTATCAAAATAAATTATATCAGGAGATTTACAAATGACAGGTAAAGAAAGAGCACAATGGAGAGCTCAGGCAAACCACCTTGAACCTCTTTTTCAGGTAGGCAAGGGCGGTATGTCCGATGCACTTATTAAGCAGACAGACGATGCTCTCAGAGCAAGAGAGCTTATAAAGGTAAAGGTTCTTCTTGAATCCTCACCCATAACTCCCAGAGAGACTGCAGACGAGCTTGCAAAAGCAACAGGTGCAGAGGTTATTCAGGTTATCGGCGGTGTAATTGTTCTTTACAGAGAAAGCCCCGAGCTTAAGGAAAAGGCTGCTCAGAAGGCAAAGAACATCAAAAAGGCAGCAAAGCTTAAAAGAGAAAAGGCTCTTGCCGAAAAGAAGGAAAGCAAAAAGTTCCGTTTTACCGGTAACGTTTCAAAGTCAAAGGGCAGAAAGTAATGCGTATAGGAATATACGGCGGTACCTTCAATCCGCCTCATAAAGGACATGTACGACTTGCTGAAGCGATGTTGAGGGAAGCAAGGCTCGATAAAATTATCATCATTCCGGCTGGTACTCCTCCTCATAAGGAAAGTCCTGACCTGGCGGATGATAACATCCGTCTTGCAATGTGTACCCTCGCATTTTCCGAAAACTGTTTTGAAATAAGCGATATCGAATTAAAGCGTGACGGCAAAAGCTATACGGTTGATACAGTCGAAGCACTCAGAAAGATATATCCCGACGATGAGTTGTTTCTCATCATAGGCTCGGATATGCTTCTTTGCTTTGATAAGTGGTACAGATATAAGGATATCCTTAAAGAGGTTACTCTCTGTGTTGCCACAAGGGAAGACGAAATCAGCCGTGAGGAGCTTCTCTCTTTTGCCGAAAACGTACTCGGACTTTCTGAAGGTGAAATTCTTGCTTCAGAAATATCCGCCTTTGAATGTTCATCAACCGATGTACGCAAAAAGGTGAAAGCAGGGGAGTGTACCGAAGGACTTCTTTCTGATTCGGTAAGGGATTATATTGCGGAAAAGGGTGTTTATACCGATAAATACACACCGTGGCGCAAGCTTTTGAAAGAAAAGCTTTTTGCGAAAAGATATATCCACTCTCTCAATGTTGCCGACAGTGCAAGAGAGCTTGCGAAAATTTACGGAGCTGACGAAGAAAAAGCCTATTTTGCGGGTCTTGTTCACGATATAATGAAAAATGCAAGTGACGAAGAACAGTTGCAAATTATGGAAAAAGGTGGTATAATCCTTAGTCGGACTGAAAAAAACAACCCGAAGCTGTGGCATGCTATGGCAGGTGAGTGTTACCTCAGAATTGAAAAGGGGATAACCGATGAGGATATCCTTAATGCGGTAAGGTATCATACAACAGGCAGAGCGGGTATGAGTCTTCTTGAAAAGGTTGTGTATATCGCTGATTACATTTCCGCCGAAAGAGATTACGGTGATGTTGATGTAATGCGTGACCTTTCATTGAATAAGGGTCTTGATGAAGCGGCACTTTATGCCTTGAAGTTTTCATTTAAGTCTCTGTCTCAAAAGGAAAAGCTTATTCACACGGACAGTGTGGAATATTATAACGAACTGATAATTGAAAGAGAGGGATAACTATGACAGAACTTGAAAAAGTAAAAGAAATAGTAAGAATTCTTGACAATAAAAAGGCTAAGGATATCAAGGCTATTGAAATAATTGAGCATTCAATTGTTGCAGATTACTTTGTTATTGTTTCAGGTACATCAAACACTCATGTCAAGTCACTTGTTGATGAGGTTGAGTTTGAAATGAAGCAAAAGGGCGTTGAGCCGTACCATGTTGAAGGCAAGGCTACAGGCTGGATTCTTATCGACTATGATACAATTCTTGTTCACGTTTTCACAGGCGAAACAAGAGATTATTATAATCTCGAAAGACTCTGGCAGGATGCAAAGGAAATTGATTTATCCGATGTTATTACAGAGGACTGAATAATAAACTAATTAAACGGAGTGATAAATTTGTATTACGATTTTAAAAAGACAGAACAGAAGTGGCAGGATAAATGGGAAGAAGCAGGTGTTTTCCACGCTCAGGATAACTGCGACAAGAAAAAGTTCTACGCTCTTGTAGAATTCCCTTATCCCAGCGGAAGTGGTATGCACGTTGGTCACATCAAGGCTTATTCAGGTCTTGAGGTTGTTTCACGTAAGCGCAGAATGGAAGGCTACAATGTACTTTTCCCCATCGGCTTTGACGCGTACGGTCTTCCCACAGAAAACTCAGCAATCAAGACTGGTATCCACCCCAGACAGCTTACCGATAAGAACATTGAAAAGTTCTCATCACAGCTTAAGAGAGTAGGCTTCTCCTTCGACTGGAACAGAGTTGTTGATACTACAGAAGAGGGCTACTATAAGTGGACACAGTGGATTTTCCTCAAGATGTTCGAAAACGGTCTTGCTTTCAGAGACAAGACTCTCGTTAACTACTGCCCCTCATGTAAGGTTGTTCTTTCAAACGAGGACTCACAGGGCGGTAAGTGTGATATCTGTCACAGTGATATCGTACAGAAGTCAAAGGATGTTTGGTATCTTCGTATAACAGAATATGCAGACAAGCTTCTTGACGGCCTTAAGGAAGTTGATTATCTTCCCAACGTAAAGCTTCAGCAGGAAAACTGGATTGGTAAGTCAACAGGTGCTTTTGTTAACTTCAAGGTTAAGAATACCGAAGAAACACTTAAGATTTACACAACACGTCCCGATACACTTTTCGGTGTTACCTTTATGGTTATGGCACCCGAGCATCCTATGCTTGATAAGTATAAGGATATGATCACAAACTTTGATGCAGTTGAAAACTACAGAACTGAATGTGCAAAGAA
>JAFZFT010000102.1 GCA_017555765.1 Clostridia bacterium
ACCGAAATCTTTTGCAAGCTCGTGAATTTTATACTTTTCTCTTGGCATAAAGTATCATTCCTTTCTGTCAGTGTATCTGTCTTGTAACGCTTTGGCGAAGCCCTCATCGTCAACGGTGATTACCGCCGCTTTACTTCCGATAGCCGCCGAAAGCTCTGTTATTGTATAGTCCGTTATAAGTAAGGGGATGTTTTTGCCTTCATAGGAGCAGGCATGTGTAAATTCCTTCTTGAGTCTGTCCGAGCCCTCAAAGGAGAGTACGCAAAGGAAGGCTTTGTTTCTGACCACCGAGCCGACTGCCGCATCGTGACCGAGGCTGAGCTTACCCGAGCGTCTTGCCATGCCTAAAAGCGAAAGGAACTTATCATTCATTTTCCTTCAGCTCCTTTTCCATAAGAGCAAAAACCTCTTCGGGAATCTGACAGCTGAGTGCTCTTTCGAAGCGTCTTGCCTTTTTCGCCATAGCGAAGCATTCGCTTTTCTTACAGATATATGCGCCTCTGCCTGACTTTTTTCCCACAAGGTCGAGACTAACGGTGAATTTTTCCTCTTCAGTCTCATTTTCCTCTTTGATTTTTGTTTTAACAACCCTTACAAGCTCCTTCTGCGGAAGCATTTCTCCGCAGCCGAGACATTTTCTCATAGGGATTTTCTTAGGTGTCATATTATCACCCTTCTCAAGCGTTTGCCTGACTTAAAGGCTTGATATCTATCTTCCAGCCGGTAAGCTTAGCAGCGAGACGTACATTCTGTCCCTTATTGCCGATAGCAAGTGAAAGCTGGCTGTCAGGTACGATTACTCTGCAAGCCTTAGCACCGCTTTCCTCAACCATAACTGAGAGTACTTCAGCGGGAGCAAGTGCTGCTGCAATGAACTTCTCGGGCTCTTCGCTGTAGCGTACGATATCAATCTTTTCGCCGCAGAGAATTTCAACGATGTTGCTTACTCTCTGACCTCTGGGACCGATACATGCGCCGACTGCATCAACATTTTCGTCGTGGCTGTTAACTGCAATCTTTGTTCTTGAGCCTGCTTCTCTTGAAACTGAAATGATTTCAACAATACCATCATAGATTTCGGGTACTTCTGTTTCGAAGAGTCTCTTTACAAGACCGGGATGCTTTCTTGAAATGTTAGCGTAGCTTGTGCCGTTTTCTTCCTTGATTGAAGCAACATAAACCTTGATAAGCTGACCGGGTACAAGTGTTTCACCGGGAATCTGGTCTGCCTTGGGAAGAATTGCATTTGCTCTGCCGATTTCGATTGAAGCGTCGCCTGTTTCGGGGTAAACGATATTAACTGTAGCGGTAACAACTTCCTGATGTCTGTTCTGGAATTCCTTTGTTGCGAGCTCTCTTTCTGCTTCTCTGATACCCTGACGGATAACACTCTTAGCAGTCTGAGCAACGATTCTGCCGAACTTCTTGGGCTCAAGTGTAATTTCTACGAAGCCGCCTACCTGTGCGTTTGCATCGTAGTTTCTTGCTTCCTCAAGTGTCATTTCTGCAAGAGGCTCTTCAATCTCATCAACAACTGCGATTCTTACGTAAACGTTCATTGTCTGATTTTCGGGATCGATTTCACAAACAACGTTGTCTCTGTTGCCGTAGCTGTTTCTTGTTGCTGAGATGATAGCAGCCTTGATTTTTTCATACATATACTCTGATGAGATGCCCTTTTCTTCCTCGAGCAATTTAATTGCTTCAAAAAATTCCTTATTCATTTTTTCTGGTCAATCCTTTCTTTAAGTTGGCGAATGTAATCCGAAACAGTTTTTTGAATGCGGATTTTCGCCAATCTATTGTTAAAATACTCGTAAATCCGAAAGAATTTACTGCGTTTTGTGCCTCAGCTTGACAAAAATCCGCTATTCAAAAAATCTTCGACCTGAAAGTGAAGATTTTAATTTGGATTTTTGGTGGCTGAGACCGATGAAAGGCTGTCGCCTTTCGAAGACGATACGCCGAAAAGCCTTTTAAAATATCGCTTTCAGGCTATTTCAGATTACACTCGCCAACTTATAATTACATTTCAAAGTCGTCTGCTTTTATCCATGAAGCTTCCTTCTTTACGAAGGTGAAGCCGCTTTCGTCATCAAGCTTCATTGTTATGTTACCGTCAGCGTAGGATTCAAGTACGCCGAAGAATTCTCTTTTTCCGTCTACGGGTCTGATGAGCTTAACCTTGATTCTCTCACCTAAGTAAGCTTCAAAATGCTCATCCTTTACAAGGTCACGTTCAAGACCGGGTGATGAAACCTCAAGAAAATATGCCTGCTCAATGGGGTCTGCCTCGTCAAGAGGACCGTTGATTGCATGGGTAAGGTCCACACAGTCGTCAATGCTTACGCCGCCGTCCTTGTCAATGAAAATACGAAGGTACCAATCTGCACCTTCCTTAAGGAAACGGACATCCCAGATATCGAGTCCAAGCTCCTGTGCGAAGGGCTCTACAAGGTCACGTACGATTTTGACGGTGTTTCCGCCTTTTGCCATAATAATCACTCCTTTTAATAATATTCAGTTGTCGTTTTTCCGAAAAAAGCAACAAAGAAGAGCGGACTCTCTTGAGCCCACTCGGAATTGCATTACGGATTGTTTGTATTATATCACAGCCTTCACCGTTTTGCAAGTGTTTATGCGAAAAAATCGGTACTGATCACACAAAAAGACTGTAATTATCTATATCTACATAGCGTCCGTGCTTGAAACCGACCTCTTTTATCGTACCGCAGTATGTAAAGCCAAGCTTTTCGTGAAGCTTAACCGACGCATCGTTGCCGCTTGTGATTACGGAAACAACAGTATGCAGTGAGGGATTCTCCCTTGCTATAGATAAAATTTCTTTTGTAAGAGCCTCTCCCACACCTCTTCTTCTGAAGTCGGGAGAAACATAAACCGAAAGCTCAACAGTAGAAGAGTACGCCTGCTTATGCCTGTAGGGAGAAAGAGTAGCATAGCCTACAACCCTTCCCTCAAGCTCACAGACAATCAGCGGATGATTATCTGAGCCGTGATCATAATACCACCCTTCCCATTCGGGAAGGGTTTTCTTGTCTATATCGAGTGTTGCCGTACCGTTCTCAACCTCAAAGTTGTAGATTTCAAGAAGGTACGGAATATCTGCGGGGACAGCCTTTCTTATTGTCATATCAATAATGTACGCTGCCGCAATCACAGCTTCTGTTGATTCTGAATGCTGCCCAGAAAACACGCTTTACACTGTATATGAAGCCACAGATACCGTCCTTATGGCAACCGCAGTCACATACGGGCTTGATTTCATTTTCAACATATTCCTTTGCATCCTCAGCATTGATGAGGTATGTCTCGAAGTTTTCTGCATCGTTTTCATCGAGCACGAAAACTCTTGCACCGATATTTTCTTCATTATAGTATGTTGCATAACCAACACAAGGTGAGTTGATAAGCTTGACACCCTGATACTCAACCTCAAAGGTGTTTGTGTGGTCGTGACCGGTAACGATACCGAGCACATCGCCTCTTGCCTTTACGGTTTCAAACTGTCCCTCGTTATAGTTGGGAGGGCAGGGACTCTCTAAAAGCTCACCCTTTGCACCCCCAGGAAGAACATAGTACTTCATTTCAGCATTCTCGTCGGCCTGATGAGCGATCGCACCCTCTGTACCCTCTTCGACCTCAAGAAGAGCGTCGTAGATTTCAGGTACAACAATATGCTGGAACATAAGAGAAGGTACCTTTGCACCGTTTGCTTCCTCAAGAGCAATACTTGTCTCTGTGTACCAATCAAGAGTAGCCTTGTTTACAGCAGCATAGCCTTCATCGGAGTTGAGATTTCTGTATGTACCTGAGTCGATGAGCCAGAGATTGAAGGCGTCACGGCTTCCGTCGCTTGAGCGGATGGGAAGATTGTAGTTACCTACTCTTTCACCATCTGTAAAGCCTGTGCAGCCGATAAAGCAATCGTACTTCTCGTACATTGCCATCATATCCTGCTTTGTTGCCACACCTTCATCGTCGTGGTTACCGAAAACGATAGCAACCTTGATGCCGCGCTTCTCAAAAATACTCATAAACTTATCAATAGATGCTTTTGCACCACATTTAAAGCCTGAGCCGTAGCCGGTGATGTTGTCACCGCCGAGCACGATAACATCCGGGTTTGTCATATTGATGATGGTGTTGATATACTTGCGGGTTTCAGCGTTGAATAAATAAAGATCCTGAATGTCAGTAAGGTGAAGAACAGTAAACTTACCATCGTCGCCAAACTGTAAGGTGTAGTCTTTTTCAATCGCAGCAGCCGACATTGAAAAACATCCCACTGCAAGAACAAGAGATAAAACTATTGCTATTATTCTTTTCATAAAAATTCTCCTTTAACTAAAAAAAGACACAGTTCCCCGCACTCAGGCAGGGAACTGCTTGAATTTAATTATTCTTCGTCTTCTTCTTCGATTTCGAACTCGAGAACTGCGCCGCAGCAGGGGCATTCTGCTTCTGCGTTGTCGTCAATCTCGTCAAGACCGATGCAAACTGTTTCTTCGCAAGCGGGGCATGTAACCTCGATGCAATCTTCATCGTCGCAGCAGCAATCATCACCGCAGCAACAATCGTCATCATCGTCGAAGCACTCATATACGAATTCTTCTACGTCGCCAAGGTCCTCATCGATTTCCTCGATGTAGTCCTGAAGCTCTGCGATATCATCGTTAACGCAGTCGAGTTCTTCTGCGATTTCATCAAGAACGTCGATAATAGCAGCAAACATCTTGCCTTCCTTCTTATCGCTGTCGATGTCAAGACCTTCCATAAGGCCCTTTAAATATGCAACTTTCTCTGATACTGCCATGGTAGTATCTCCTTTCTGAATTGAACTGATTTAAATTGAATTATTCGCCCTTTGAACGGCCGAGATATTCACCTGTTCTTGTGTCGATCTGAATGTATTCGCCCTCGTCAATGAAAAGGGGAACCTTAACTTCAGCGCCTGTTTCAAGAGTAGCGGGCTTTGTTGTGTTGGTAGCTGTGTTACCTGCAAAGCCGGGATCTGTCTTTGTAACCTGAAGGTCAACAAAGTTGGGAGGCTCTACGCCGAAAACGTTACCCTTGTAGGAAAGAATCTTACAAGTCATGTTTTCCTTAACGAACTTGAAGTTGTCTGAAAGCTCGCTTTCATTGATGGGAACAAGCTCATATGTTTCGGGATCCATAAAGTAGTAGAGACCGCCGTCGCTGTATGAATATTCCATATCCTTTCTTTCAACGAAAGCTGTGGGGAACTTTTCACTGGGGTTGAATGTACGTTCAATAACTGAACCTGTGATTACGTTTCTTACCTTTGCACGAACAAAGGCTGCACCCTTACCGGGCTTAACGTGCTGGAATTCAACAATCTGAAGAACGTTGCCGTCCATTTCAAATGTTACACCGTTTCTGAAATCGCCTGCTGATACCATTTTTATATTCCTCCGAATAGTAAAGATTATTTTTACCTCACCATTTTATACTAAATCGATATATTTTTCAAGTCTTTTTTTAAAATCCGTTTCCATTTAAGCAAGGTTTAAGACTATTTTCTTACAAAATTATAAAAATATGCTCCTTTCTCTTCAGTTTGTGGATTTTATATGTTATAATAACTGTGCCAAAAACAAAGGATGTGTTAAAATGAAAAAAATATCCGTAATTGTCCTCGCTTTTGTTCTTGCCGTACTTTTCTGTGCTTGCGGCGGCAGGGTGCCGTCTCCCGAGACAGAGCAGACTACTTCAGCAGCGACAGAAGGAGCAGACGGTCAGCCGACCATCAAGCTTGAAGATCTTATCAAAACAGTACGTGTCACATTTCCCGAGGGTATGACTACCCGCGAGATAGCCGAAAAGCTCGAAGAAAACGGAGTATGCTCCGCTTCGGATTTTATGGCATTGGCAACTGACAAGAACTACCTTGCTTCTCTCAATTATAAAATCTTCGAGGGTATTGAAACTGAGAATGTCGCCTTTTACCTCGAAGGCTTCGTGTTTCCTGACACCTATGATTTTTACATGGGAGAGCCCGCACAAAAGTCTCTTTCCCGATTTCTTAAAAACGCAAACAAGAGAATCACAGATGAGCATATGAAAAGAGCAGAAGAGCTCGGCTATACTATGACCGAAATTCTCACCCTCGCTTCTATAATCCAGGAGGAAGCAAGTGACCCCAAGGAAATGCCTTACGTTTCTTCAGTACTTCACAACCGACTCAACAGTCCCTCCTTCGGCAAGCTTCAGTGCGATGTAAGTATACACTACGTAAACGACAACATCACTGATTCTCCTTATCTTGAGGGAGACACCTCTGTTTTTGCGGAGTATTACAACACCTATAAGTGTGCAGGTCTTCCCGCAGGTCCTATATGTAATCCGGGTCTTGCCGCAATCGAAGCAGCTCTTTACCCCGCAGATACAGACTATTTCTTCTTCTTTACCGATGCAGATTGGAATTACTATTACAACCATGATTATTACACACATCAGAAAATGTATAATGAAATTGTGAAGAGCAAATAATAAACACCTAAAAAACATAAGCTGTCGGAAAACAAATCCGACAGCTTTTCTTATTCTTTTGTTAAGAGAAGTTCTATTTCTTCAGCGGTTATCTCTCTGCATTCACCCTCAGGAAGATTGCTGTCAAGCTCGAGTCCGCCCATCTTTACTCTGCGAAGAGCTAAAACCTTGTTGCCGATTGATGCAAACATCCTCTTCACCTGATGGTACTTACCCTCACAGATTTTTATCTCAGCAATGTTGGTTTCTCCCTTTTCGAGTACTCTGACATATGCCTCAAGGCATTTAGTACCGTCACCGAGGGTAAGTCCCTCCTTGAAGCGTATAATATCATCATCTGTAAGCTCATCACGGAGTGTTGCGTGATAGGTTTTCATTATGTGATTTTTAGGCGAGAGAATACGGTGGGCAAATTCCCCGTCATCAGTTATAAGTACGAAGCCCGTGGTGTCTCCGTCCAGCCTTCCCGCCGGAAAAAGTCCGCCTCTGTAAAGCTCCTCAGGTACGAGATCGAGAACAGTCTTCTGTGTTCTGTCTTCGGTGGCACTGATTACTCCCTGAGGCTTATTGAGCATAATGTATATATGCTTTCTGTAGTTGATGCTCACTCCGTCGATGGCGATGTCACTACCCTCGTCGAACTTCATATCAGCACTTTTCACCACAGTACCGCCTACAGTGATTCTGCCGCCTTTAACAAGCTTTTTAACCTCACTTCTCGAGTACTTACCCTGAGAAGCGATTATCTTATCAAGTCTTTCCATCACTTTATGCGTGTTATCTTATTTCCCTTTACCATAAACACCCTCTTGGCATAAGGGAAAAGGAATTTATCGTTCATTGAGTCGGTATAGAAATCGTCAATCTGTCCGTCGGGATAAGCTTCGAGAAGGAAGTCAATCTTCTTCTCTCTGAAGCAAGCCTTTATAAACTTACCTGTCTTTATATCAAACTGAGTTGAAAGGCAGTGCTTTATACCGATACGGCGACAGATTTCCTCTGCAAGAAAGGAAGGAGAAGCAGTAATAAGAAGGTCGTCCTCCTTCTGTATTTCCTTATAAAAGGGCTTTATGCGCTTTTCGTGCTTATCCCAGAATTCCTTAGCTATCTGCTCAAAATCCACGTTGTGAGTAGTAAAATACTCTTCAAAAAGATTACCGAAGCGTGCAGTGATCTCTCCGAACTGTATCTTCTCCTTGTGGTAGTCGCTGAGAACCTTGATAACAGTAGGAAGGTATCTTACGAGACCCGGCTCCTTTCTTAAGTAAAACACAAAGAAGTGTAAAGAGGAATCCCCTCTGTATATGGTATCGTCAAAATCGTATGCGTTCATATTGTTCTCCTTTATTCAGGTTTTTTAAGTCTTAAGTATTCATCCTTTACAATGCCCAGCTTTTTAAAGGATATGTGGAAAAGATAGCTGAGTACCGCGGGAGCTATAAAATGCATCACTGCAATAAGTACTATTGTCTGTACGCTGCCAAAGCTCTCACTCATAGCAGTATATGCACCGAACTGTCCTACAAGTCCGCTTGTACCCATACCCGCACCGGCGGGGATATTTGTCATCTTAAAAATACAAGTGGATATGGGACCAAGTACAGCACCGGCAAGAGTAGGCGCAAGAAGAATCTGCGGACGTCTCATTATATTACCGAACTGAAGCATACTCGTACCGAGGCCCTGGGAGATTAGTCCGCCGACGCCGTTAACCTTGAAGGAGGTTACTGCAAAGCCAACCATCTGTGCCGCACAGCCTACTGCCGCCGCACCCGCCGCAATACCGTCAAGACCGAGCATAATACAAATCGCTGCCGATGAAATGGGAGCGGTAAGTGCAAGTCCCACAAGAGTGGAAACTGCTATACCCATAGGGAAGGGATGAAGCTGAGTTGCCTCATTGATTACATTGCCGAGCCCCGTCATAAAGCTTGAAAGATAAGGTCCGCACAATGAGCTCACAAAGCCACCGACGATAATTGTAACAAGAGGAGTCACAATTATATCTATCTTGGTTTTACCCGCTACAAGGGATGCAACCTCATTTGCAACAAGTGTCGCAACATAAGCACCCACAGGGCCACCTAAAGCATAACCGTAAGCACCGACGGCAATACAGGAAAACACAACGAGAGGCTTACTTTTAAGACCGTAGGCTATAGCCGCACCGATAGCACCGCCGACAACAGGAGACGATGCCGCAAGCACTGAAGCAAAGGCCTCGAGCATACCGAGATAAGGAATTTTTGCAAGCTGTGAAATAATCAGACCTACAATAAGCGATGAAAAAAGACCGAGCGCCATATAACTCATAGCATCAACAAAGTACCGTTTAAAAATCTTGCTGATAATCTTCATTTTATCCTTCCGTCCTTTTTATTGATACCATAAAATTATACCGCAGAAGCATTAAAAAATCAACCGATTGACAGATTAAAATAATTTAATTATAATTTAGTATAATATATTATTATCGCTGTATAAAAAAGGAGTGATATTATGATCAGACGCTATCTGAGAAAAATTATGGTCGGTCGCTACGGTTTTGACAAGCTAAGCTATACATTGATTATCATTGGCTTCATATTCGGTGTAATCGTTTCGGTACTTCATCTCCCCTTAGCGGGTCTGATTTACAGCAGTAAAGCCGCTTTTATCGGTTTCCGTGTTATTAACGTTATTTCCTATATCCCTTATTTTATCGCCTTTTACAGAGCTTTTTCAAAGAATTTCGAAAGACGCAGAAAAGAAGAGCAAGCCTTTATGAAGATTGCGGGCAAATGGGTAAAATACTTTGCTCAGAAGCTTCTTCAGAGGAAAGATAAGAACCACCGATATTTCAGCTGTCCTTCCTGCCACCGTACCCTCAGAGTACCGAGAAACAGAGGAAAAATCAAAATCGACTGTCCCCATTGCGGAAAACAGTTTACAAGAAAAACCTGAGGCGGTGAAAAATATGAATCTGCTTGTTACCGGCGGTGCGGGCTTTATAGGTGTAAACTTCATAGACTATATGCTCCGCACTCACCCCGATTACAGAATTGTCTGCCTTGACCTTCTTACCTATGCGGCAAATCCTGAGAGGATATCCGAGCTCGAAACTAACAAACATTTCCGCTTCGTAAAAGGCGATATCCGTAACCGTGAAGAGGTGTATTCTCTTTTCAGTGAGGAGAGCTTCGACGCTGTAATAAACTTTGCCGCTGAAAGTCACGTTGACCGCTCAATAGAAAATCCTGATGTGTTTCTCAGCACAAACGTACTCGGTACGGGAGTACTGCTTGACGCTTGTCTTAAGTACGGAAACATACGGTTTCACCAGATTTCCACCGACGAAGTGTACGGCGACCTTCCGCTTGAAAGCACTGATACCTTCAGCGAAAGGGACAGACTTTCACCCTCTTCTCCCTATTCGGCCAGCAAGGCTTCCGCCGATATGCTCGTACTTTCCTACGGACGCACCTACGGTCTACCCGTAACAATAAGCCGCTCGAGCAACAATTACGGTCCCTATCAGCACAGTGAAAAGCTTATCCCGACAGTGATAAAAAATGCTCTTTCCGACAAAAGCATCCCTGTTTACGGTGACGGAAGAAACCTTCGTGACTGGCTTCACGTGGAAGACCACTGTAAAGCGATTGACCTCATCCTTCACAAGGGTACCATAGGAGAACTCTATAACGTTGCAAGTGAAAAAGAGTACAGCAATATCGACACTGTCAAAGCTATACTTTCTCTTCTCGGCAAAAGTGAGGAGCATATCTCCTTTGTCTCTGACCGACCCGGACACGACCTGAGATATGCCGTTGATTGCAGTAAAATACGCACCTCACTCGGTTGGAGTGCTGAAAGAGAATTCACAGACGGACTTCGTAACACTGTCCGTTTTTACGAAACAAAATACGGAGGTACAGAATGAAAAATATCGTACTTATAGGTATGCCCGGTACGGGTAAAAGCACCGTCGGAGTACTTCTTGCGAAGAGCCTTCTTATGGACTTCTGCGACACCGACCTCATTATACAGAAAAAGTATTCGAAGCCACTTTGCGAAATCATTGCCGATATCGGTACTGACGGCTTCATCGCCGCAGAGGATGAGGTTCTCGCTGACATCAAGCTTGCGAACACTGTCATCGCTACGGGTGGCAGTGCGGTATACGGTAAAAATGCTATGAATAACCTAAAGAATAACGGCATTGCGGTCTATCTTGATACACCACTTGCCGAGCTTGAAAAGAGGCTTCTCAACATTCACACAAGAGGAGTTGCAATGAAGGAAGGTACAACACTCGGCGACCTTTTCAACGAGAGAGAGCCACTTTACAAGAAATATGCGGACATCACTGTAGGGTGTGTTGAGCTTTCTCCTGAGGAGTGTGTTGAGAAAATAGTCGAGATACTCGGAGTATAACCTCCTCTTTTCTTTCTTAATAAAAAAATAACAGCTATCAGAAAATTACAACTCTCTGATAGCTGTTTCTATTTGTTTATTTTTCTCGTCCTCGGCGGACAGCCGTAACTTTCTTGAAAGAAAGTTACCAAAGAACTTTTCTTGTTTTTTATTCTTTGATGAAGACTTTTACGATTTCACCGATGTACATTCTGTGGTAATCCTTATCAGAATAGCAAGTACTGTCAATTGACTTGTCCACTAAACCTTCGGGATTTATATCCTGATGATAGAGCTTTCTGCAAAGCAAGGTAATCTCACTTTCTTCAAAGCCCATGCTTTTCTCAAATCCAGCGGGAGTAAGCCCTGCCTCCTTTACCTTATTGCAGTCTCTGCCACTGTTTCTGCCACAGAAGGTAAGTGCCTTTCTGTACTCCTCAGGAAGGAAACTGACAGTGAAATACTCTTCTCTCTCGGTAAACTCATAGGTATATCTCTGCGGACGGATAAATACAAAGCATACATCCTTGTTCCAAAGCTCACCCAGACCACCCCAGGAAGCAGTCATAGTATTGAAGCTTTCCTTATTACCCGCTGTGATAAGTGCCCACTTCTCATCGAAAAGCACTGTTGCACTTTCCTTTACCTCACGTATATCTGTTATTTTCATAATTGTCACCTCTGTTAATGATATGTGTTATGGTACATATTATAACACAATGCGGAGCCAATTTCCACATCTTCCTGAAAAATTGCAGCAAGAAACCCCCGCCTCTTTCGAAGCGGGGGTAATCTTTAGTTATTCAGTTTTTACACTGTATGAGGCTTACTTAAAGATGCTGAAAATCTTCTGGAAGAATTCCTTAATCTTCTGGATAAGTCTCTGGAACCAGTTGAGAGTTTCTTCGCCTTCTTCAACTGCATCCTGATGATCGTCATCGGAACCGATTGTATCATCCCATACACCTGTGAGTTCCTGCATAATCTTAGCGATGCTTGAGTATGCGCAACCTGAGTTGCTGCCCATTGCACCGAAGAGCTGGTCAAAGATGCCCTGGATTGTCTTAACGTTACCCATAAGAGCTGCGTCAATTACAACGCCTGCACCGAGTAAGTAGAAGAGTGCTGATACAACGATATCTGATGAGTTGTAGATAGCTGCCTGGTTGAAGAGTTCGTTTACAGCGTATCTTACTGTCTGTTCAGCGCCACTCTGGAGCTCGAAGAAGTTTACAATCCACTTGATGAGAGTTTCCTTATTTTCGGGTACTTCAAATACTGAGAAGATGTAGTTGAAGATCCATGTAAGGGTATCGCCCTTATCAGCGTTGATTCTCTTCTGAGTATTCTTGAAGAGGCTTGCATCTGTGATGTCGTTTGCTGCTGCATAAGCTGCATATTCATCAGCAGTCATGTTCTTCTTGAAGGAGTTAGCCCATGTTTCTGCATAAGGAGCATTGTTCGGGTTGCTTCTTGAAGTTGAAACTTCAGTAGCACCTGATGCGCCTTCTACTACAAGTGACATCCAATCAAGCTTGGGAAGGTAGAGATGATATTCATCACTCTGGAATACTAACTTACCAAGGTCGATGTTAGCAACAAGTTCTTCAAGTCTGAGATAGCTTTCAAGTTTTATTCCAAGGAGAGGAAGAACAAGATCAAGAATACCGTATACGGGAGCAAGGAGGTTCTTCACTGTGAGAAGGAGACCGTCGTTGCTGAAGAAGTATGCGAGGTTGGGAAGGATGCCGAGGAGTGAATCTACGGGCTTATCGAGGAGACCCTTTGCGAAGTATACTACTTCTTCAAGGATGTAGCCGAGAAGCTTAGTTTCATCTGCTGCAACTGCCTTCTTGTATTCGTTTTCTGTCTTAACCTCTGTTGAGGAGAGACCGAGAGCTTCAAGGAGCGGGATGATTGCATAGTCGTAGCCGTCGCCACCAGCGATATTTACAAGACCGAGAACGTTGAGGAACTTGCCTTCGCCGATAAGGAGAAGTTCAAGTACGCCGTTAAGCGGTGTAAGTACGCCTGCGAATGCTGCTGCGAGTGCATCGAGCTTACCACCAAGGTTAGCTGCTGAATCAATACCCCAATTGATGCCTGCCATTGAGCCTACATCTGCCCATGTTGCTTCTTCGCCCTTAGCTGCGATTGCAGCGTTGAGACGATCAACGAAGGGAGCAAGGTTCGGATGACTTGCTACGAGAGGAGCAAGCTTATCACGGAAGCCGAGAACTGTAAGATCGATAACAAGTCTGTTGTCATCTGTGAGTTCTTCAGTAGTGCTGCCAAGTACGTGGAATTCGAGTCCCTTGACTGTGTTGAGGATACCTGCAACAGAGTCACTAGCAAGGAGACCGAAGATTGTATCGAGAAGGTTGTTTACAAGTGCATCGTTGATGAGATCTGAAACAATGCTTTCGATTGATCCGAGACCTGCTGCGTCGAGGATGTCAACGATAAGCTGGTCAATGTTGGATGCGATAATGTCAGCATTTTCTTCTGTGAATGTAAGGTATGTGCTGTAGTCCATACCGGGCTTTGACATATCAACAGGTCTGTTCTGTACGGGCTGATATGTTGCCTTGTTGCTGAAGAGATCTGTGATAGCATCGACGATCTTTGTGGGATCTTCGAGGATATCTTCGATGAAGCCCTTGATTGTTGAGTCAAGACCGAGAGCGTCAAGGAGAGCCTGAACGTCTACGGACTCAAGAACAACGTTGAGAACTGTCATGAAGGTATCAGCTGCATCAGCGTCAAGAGTCTTATAAGCAGTACCGTTATAGATATCAAACTTAGTTGAGAATGCTGTGTCGTTGAAGTCAACCTTGCCGTCGCCATCAGCGTCACGACCAGCCTTACCTGCAAGCTCAATCCAGTTGAGTGCAAGACCGTCTTCACCGATGAGTTCGATCTTCTGACCGTTGATTTCAAGTGAGAGACCTGCTACAAGGCTGTTGAGAAGCTCTGTTAATGCTTCACCGGATACGCGTACGTGGATACCTGCCTGGATGTTTGCGGGACGGATTTCACCGATGTAGAGGCTTACTACCTCACCGTCACCACCGTTGATGTCACCGATGTTGATGTCAATAGCAATCGGGAAGAGCTTGTCTACCTTAGCGATAAGCATATTAACAGGAGCAAGGAGATTGTCAACGATTGTTGTGATACCGTCTGTTGCAAGAACATAGCAGAGGTTTGCAAGGATATCAGCGAGCCAGCTGATGGGATTCTCGAGGATGCCGCCCTTACCTGCAACCTTATCAATAAGCTGGCTGAGGATCGGGTAGAGTGTGCTGCCATAGTTTGCAGTAACTGCTGCATCGTATGCATCCTGTGACATTGCGTCAATGCCGAGGAGCTCGAGAAGCGGGATGATTGCGTAGTTGTAACCCATACCACCCATTACGTTAACCTCGTCGAGGATGCTGAGTGCCTTGCCGGTTGTTGTACCGTTGAAGCCAGCTGCTACCTGGCCACCCTGGAGAAGGAGAGCAAGGATGCAATCGAGAGGAGCAGTAAGGTCACATACGAATGCAACAAGGTCATCGAGTGATTCGATAGCGAAGTCGAATTCGTTCATTACGTACTTAACGTTGCCTTCTTCGTCTGTTGTTTCAGTGAAGCGTGCATCGAGTACGTCTGCCCATGTTTCAGCATTGCCGATGAAGTTCTTCATCTGTGAACCGAAGTTGTCATTTGCAAATGCTGCGGGTGAAATGTCAAGGTCTGTAAGGCTTGTAAGCTCTGCTACATAACCAAGTACCATATCGATTGTTTCTGCGGGAAGACCTGCAAGGATGGGAACAAGGAGTTCCATAACTACCTTGCCGAGGTCAGCGTCTGCTACGAGACCTTCAACAAGACTCTTAAGGTTGCCGCCTTCTACGCCGAGGAGACCGAGTACTGTCGGGATAAGAGCGTCAAGGTTAGTTACAACTGATTCGAACTGACCCTTTGACTCTGTCTTAACAACAGCTACCTTATCAACTGTGGGCTGCTTGAATGCGGTGTACTCTACAAGATACTTAACAAGGAGGTTAAGAAGAACATCAAGGAGCTCTTCTTCCTTATTTGCAAGGCTTGTAATGATACCGTAAACCATATTCTGGTTGCCTTCTTCATCAGCTGCCTGGATATTGAGAGCCTGGCAGAGAATCTGTAAGAAGTCTGTTGAAAGAACGGTTTCAAGGATGTACATAAGTGCATCGCCTGTATCAACGTGCCACTTAGTAGCAATGTCCTCACCTGTTGCAACGTTATCTTCATCAACTTCTGCGTAGGATGCGTCAACTTCGATAGCTGCCTTAGCAAGATCTACGAAGAAGGTATCAGGAAGAGCCTTGATAACTACTGTGGGTTCTCCATTCTGATCGTAGATTACGATGGGCTTGAGGAGATCGTTGATGAGATCAACAAGTACCTTGCCGTTGTTACCTGCGATTGTGAGAATGTTTGTAATGTTGAGAGGCTTACCGAGAAGGTCAACATTTACAAGTGTCTCGATGAGAGCGTCAAGCTCAGCTCTGTTGATTGTACCTTCAAGAGCGTTAACAAGTGAAAGTACGGGTGAAACGAGGTTGGTGAGAATTACTTCTACGCCGTCGTTTGCGATGAGATAGCTGAGGTTTGCAACGAGCACAAGAATTGTATCTACGGGAGCTGCGCCGAGAGTATCGACGAGAGCAAGTACGTAGTCAACTGTGTAACGGAGAGCATCTACAGCGTCATCATCTGTACCGAGTGCCTTCCATGTAGCACCCATCTGATCAAGGCCGAGACCCTGGAAGAGATACTTGATAGCGTTGTTGTAGCCGTCGTTACCGAGAATCTTGATTTCTGCGGACTGAGCCTGTGCGTTTGCACCTTCGATGAGGTTACCTGCAGAGATTGTAAGAGCGTCGCCTGTGAGAAGGAGAGCAAGTACGGGTTCTGCAACCTGAAGAAGGTCAAATACGTTGTTAAGGAATTCATCCTTAGTATCAACACCTGTGAAGATAGCATCAATTGTGCCGTCCTCTGCGATGTGAGCATCCTGAACCTCTGCCCAAGTCTTAGCATCACCGATGTAAGCTGTGAGCTGAGCGTTATCAGCTGCTGCTACGAAGCCTGCGGGTGAAAGGTCAATGCCGAGAAGGTCATTGATTGTACCGCAAAGTGATTCGCTTAAGATACCGCCGAGTGTACCAACAACGAGGTCAGTTACTGTATTCATCATATCCTGAGTGAATACGAACTCGCCAAGAAGTGTGTTGATGATGTGGGTAAGAACTGCAGTGTTTTCGGGTACGTTTGCTGCTGCGTCTGAAATCTTATCGAGGAGTGAGCCCTCTTCCTGTTCACCAGCGATGAGAGGAAGAACAACGGGTACTGCCTTACCGATAAGTCTGTCGAGAGCATCGATAGCCTTATCTGCATTTTCTACATTGTAGTCCTTATCGCCAAGTACGTAGAATACGAAGTCGAGTACATCGATTTCATATTCGCCGGTGAGAACGAGTACCACTGCACCGATGAGGTTGATGATACCGTCGCCATCGCCAAGTACCTTATTGATAAGACCCTGGAGTGCGGGATCAAGCTCTGCATCACCGAGGAGACCGAGAACGAGCTCCTTGATAACTGCTGTGTTCTCTTCAGTGAGAACTGCAGTGAGGATAGCTACGAGAGCATCTGCAGCTTCGCCGCTGATGTTCTTATAAGGATCGTTACCGTTGCCGATAGCTGTTGCATCCTTATAGTCGTAAACCATTGCAGAGTTGGTGTAAATGATGTTACCTTCAGCGTCTCTCTTAGCCATAGCTGCTGCAAGTGCATTCCAGTCAAGGTCAAGAGTAAGACCAAGAGCTTCACCGTTAATTTCGATACCTGCGAGGAGACCGCCGATGAGGTCTGAGAGTGCATCTGCACTGATATCGAAGGTAAGACCGGGATTAAGACCAAGCTCGTTCTTAAGATCGAATGCGAATACGAATTCACCGTTTTCAATTGCTACCTTGATGCTGATGGGATATACATCACATACTGCATCGAGGAGATTTGTTACGGGAGCAACAAGGTTTGTTACAACAGTGTTGATACCCTCTGAACCGATGAAGTAGAAGAGGTTTGCAACAAGACCGAGTACATTGCTGATGGGAGCATCGAGGATTTCGTTTACTCTTGCAACAATAACATCGAGTATGGGCTTAAGTGAGCCTTCTGTTGCAGCCTTTGCTTCGTACTCAGCTGCGCTGATGGGTGTTGCACCAAGTGCCTCAAGGAGAGGAACAAGTGCATAGTTGTAACCGTAACCGCCGTTGATCTTGATTTCGTTGCCGGCATTTGTTTCATCGGGAAGAGCAATGATGTCTGCACCGCTGAAGAGTATCTGGAATACTACGTCAAGAGGCATAAGAAGGTCGGATGCAAACTTAACGATATCGTCAAGAGTTGCAAGACCGAAGTCGTATTCGTTCATTACATACTTGTCGCTGCCGTCTTCAGCAGTTGTCTTAGTGAAGCGTGCTGCAAGTACGTCTGCCCATGTTTCAGCTTCGCCGATGAAGTCAGCAAGCTTAGAACCATGGATTGCAGATGTAGCAAATGTCTGAGGATCGAGAGCAAGCTCAAGGTTTGTAAGAGTATTTACATAACCAAGGATTGCATCGATGCTACCAAGATCAGCAAGTACGGGAACAAGGAGTTCCATAAGTACCTTACCGAGGTCAGCATTTGCAAGGAGACCGTTTACAAGTTCGCCGAGACTTGCGTAATTTGTACCATTGATTTCAATGAAGCCGAGTACAACGGGAACAAGGTCGTCAAGTGCTTCGATAGCACTGGGAAGACTTGCCTTAACGTCGTCTGCATTGTCTTCAAAGATTTCGTCGTAGTCAATTACAACAGTTTCGTCAAGGTCTGCCTGAGGAATCTTATTGTAGGTAAGTGTGTAATTGTCAAGGAGCATGAGGATGAGCTCAACGATATTCATTTCCTTATCAACAAGGCCGGTAAGGATTGATTCTACTGTTGAGTCAGCGCCAAGCATATCAGCAAGAACCGCCATGAATGTGTCGCTGAGAACTGTATCAAGGATGTACATGAGAGTTTCAGCTGCATCATATGTCCAAGCGTCTGCAATTTCGCCTACTGCCGGAGCTGCGGGAGTAGTAACGTCAACTGCGTACTTGGAGAGCTCTGTGAAGAAGTCAGCGGGAAGGAGTGTAAGTACGTCAACAGGTTCTGCACCTTCCTTAAGTGAGCCGTCTTCGTTGTATGCATCTTCTGCATAAATCTTAAGACCGCCGATGAGACCGTTGAGGAGACCTACAAGGTTTGCACCGCCATTGTTACCGATTTCGATGAGGTCGGTGAGACCGTATGCCTTACCGTCGATAACAAGGAACTTCTTGAGCATATTGTCAATCTGGTCTCTTGAAACAACGCCTTCAAGGAGATCAAGGATTGAGAATACAGGAGCGAGAAGGTTCTTAATGATGGGTTCAAGGTTGTCGTTAGCAAGGAGATATGAGAGGCCTGCTACGAGTTCAAGGATAGTCTTGATGGGAGCGTCGCTGATCTTTGATACAAGACCAACTGCCTCGTCACCATTTCTGCTGATGAGACCGTTTACAAGAGCCTTGATAGCTTCTGATGAGCTGTCAGCTGTTGCAAGGTCTACGCCGAGAGCCTTGAAGAGAGGAACGATTGCTGTGTTGTATGCGTTACCACCGGGAAGGGTGATAGCTGCACCGTCTTCAGTCGGGATGAGGGTGATAGCACCGTCAGCGAGAATGAAGTCGAGGATTGAATTGAGAGGCTTGAGAAGGTCTGCAAGTGCACCAACGAAGGATTCAACAGAAATTACATCTTCTGCGTAAATTGTTGTCCAGTTGTAAGCAATGTGCTTGCCTTCTGCATCGCTGTGAGCTGCCCATACGTCTGCCCATGTTGTTGCTGCGCCTACGTATGCGATAACATCAGCATTTTCAGTTGTAGCTGCGAATGCTGCAGGAGCAAGGTCAATGCCGAGGAGATCCTTAAGAGTACCGCAAAGGTCTGCTGTAAGGAATCCGCCGATTGCCTTAACAATTGCACCGATGATAGCATCGAAGTTTGCTTCTGTGAGGAGAAGCTCGCCAAGAAGCTTATCAACCATTTCACTGAGGTTAGCTGACTCTGCAGCTGCTGTGCGGAGTGAGCCAAGGATGCCTTCTGCATCTTCGGGAACGAACATTGCAATAAGAGCGGGAGCTTCACGTGTGATGATAGCATCGAGCTTGGAAATTGCAGTGTTGAGTGATGTTGCGTTTTCAGCATCTTCACCTGCGAAGTATGTGAGTACACCGAGGAACTTGAAGATTACAGCGTTGTCAACGATGTCGTATCCGCCGCTGATGAGCTGAACTACTGCATAGATAAGGTTTCTGATACCGTTGGGGTTATAGAGGATGTCTTCAAGGAGACCCTTAAGGTTGAGCTCTGAAGCATCTTCGTTACCTTCAGCATCCTTACCGTCCATACCGTCGAGAGCTGTACCAAGGAGACCTGATACGAGATCTGCGATTGCATATGTGTTTGCATCGGAAAGGATTACCTCAAGAAGTGTTGCGAATGTGTCTGCGGGATCACCAACGATGTTGTACCATGTTGCTGTATCGCCGTCAGCCTTAACCTGTACGGTGGGAATCTGTCTTACGATGGGCTCTGCATCCTCAACAGGAGTAAGCTCAACGTCAGTAAGAGTACCGTTAAGGTTAATCTTAGTTGTAACTGTACCGTCTTCTGCTACGGTTACTTCATCGTCGCCGAAGAAGAAGTTGAGTGTAATACCGTTGATCTGAGCTGTGTATGCCTTTTCAGCAACTGCCATCTTAGCTGCGATATCGAGCCAATCAATATCAAGGCTGATGCCGAGAGGCGCACCGTTAACTTCGATACCGTCAAGGAGACCGTTTACAAGGTCGATGAGGTCTGCGGGGTTAACGTTGATCTTCACGCCGGGATCAAGTCTGTTGCCTTCGCCAAGCTCGTAGTCGAGAATCTTTGCTGCGCTGAGATCGATTGATACACCGATATGGAATACGGGATCGATCTTAACGAGGAGATAGTTAGCGAATGCAAGGAGATTTTCAGCGATGTTGTTAATACCGTTTGTACCTACGAAGTAGAAGATATTAGCAAGCATCGGGATAAGTGTTGAGATAGGTGCTGCGAGGAGAGTATCTACCTTTGCAATGAGAGCTGTGAGTACGGGCTTGAGATAGCTGCCTGCTTCGTCAGCTGCTGCAATGTAGTCTGCCTCTGAGAGAGCCTCTACGCCAAGTGCTTCGAGAAGCGGGATGATAGCGTAGTTGTAACCCTTACCACCAACGATTTCGATTTCGTCAATGCCGTCTGCATCGTTTGTATCGGGAATTACCTTGAGTGTTGCACCAACAAGGAGAAGCTCAAGTACGGGATCAAGAGGAGCAAGGAGGTCACATACGAATGTGATGAGACCGTCAAAGCCGTTCTCGAGGCCGAGATTCCACTCGAATTCGTTGATTTCGTACTTGTCGCTACCGTCTTCAGCTACTGTCTTAGTGAAGCGTGTATCAAGTACTTCTGCCCATGTCTGAGCGTCGCCGATGAATTCGTCAACCATTGACTCGTTTGCAGCGTTTGCAAATGTCTGAGGATCAAGGCTGATTTCAAGGCTTGTAAGAGTATTTACATAGCCAAGGATTTCATCGATATCGCCAAGGTTTGCAAGTACGGGAACAAGGAGTTCCATAAGAAGGTCAGCGATGTCAAGGTCAGCGAGCATACCTGTAAGGAATGCCTTGAGTGACTCAACAGGTGTACCGTCTTCGTTCTTGAGAAGCATCGGGATAACCGCATTGATAATGGGATCAAGAGCTGCGAGAGCTGCTTCAAGATTTTCCTTCTGCATCTGTTCGGGATATTCTACTTCAATCTTATCAATGGGATTACGGTTGTAAGCTGAGTAGGTTACTTCGTACTCTGTAAGAAGTGTAAGGAGAATATCAACGATGTTTTCCTGCTTGCCAGCAAGACCGAGAATGATGTTAGCAATAAGGTCGGGTGAATTTACATCCTTACCAATCTTTGTTGCAAGAGTCTTGAGGAAGTCTTCTGAACATACAGTCTCAAGTACGTACATAAGAGCTTCTGCACGGTTGAATGTGAAGTTTTCAACGTACTTTTGATCATGCTGGTAGTCATAACCAACTTCGCCTTCTGCGAGAGTCTTTGTTGCGGTATAGTCGATACCGTAAGCTGCAATCTTTTCGAAGAAGTCTCTGGGAAGAAGGTTGAAGGTTGATGCGATTTCTGTATCCTTATCAACGATTTCAACTGAACCGATAAGCTCGTTGATCATGTCGATAAGCTTTTCGCCCTTGTCACCTGCGATATCAGCGATATCGTTGAGGTTCATACCGATGAGGCCTGTGAGAAGTTCATTGATGTCATCCATACCGATGATTGCATCGAGGAGACCAAGGAAGCCTGTGATGGGAGCAAGGATACCCCAAACTGCTTCTTCTACACCGTCAGATGCGATGAAGTATGAGAGACCGATAACAACTTCTACGATTGTATTGATGGGTGACTCTGCGATTCTGCCAACAAGGCTGTTTTCGCCGAGTACGATACCCTTAAGAAGTGCTTCTACGCAATCAACTGCTGTTGCATTTTCAGCAACTGCAAGGTTGATACCGAGAGCCTTGCCAAGAGGAACAATTACGTTATCCCAGCCGTTGCCGCCCTGGAGCTTAATACCGTCGATAAGGATTTCTACGTCTTCACCACGGAACAGGAAGTCGAGAACCTTAGCAAAGGGAGCTACAATTTCAAGTGCGATGTCGATAAGACGCTCAAGCTTAGCATCTGTACCTTCTGCACCTGCGAACCACTGGTCATAAGTGATAACAGTCTTGGTTTCTTCGCCTTCAGTTACAGTGTACTGAGCCTTAAGAGCTGCCCAGTCAGCTGCCTCGCCTGCGAATGCTGCAAGGTAAGTTGAATCTGCTGTGAATGCGTCAAGGCTGATGCTTATTTCAAGGATTTCGCCAAGGAGATCGTTAATTGTATTGAAGGTTTCTTCGTCCATACCACCGAAGATATCAACAAGAGCACCGATAATCATATTAACGATATCGTCTGTGAGAGCGTATGTCTCAAGGAAGTAGTCAACAACTGCCTTGATGTCTGCAGGATTTGCTGCTGCAAGATCAGCGATGAGTTCGGGCATACCGTCCATATCGCCAAGCATACCAACAACGGGATTAATAGCGTTGTTGAGGATTGCATCAAGCTTGTTAAGAGCAAGATCTACTCTTGTAGCGTCAATACCTGACTCTGCAGTGTTGAAGGTGTAGTCTTCAGTTGCGATTGCATCGAAGAGAACCTTGATGTCCTCTACTGTGTAACCGGAAGCTGAGAGTACCTTGATGATTGTATCAACAAGAACCTTGGGATTTGCAATAGCGTTGTCAATAACGTCATTGAGAACTGCAAGCTTACCATCAAGGAGACCGTTGATTACATCGTGGATATCCTGATCCTTAAGTACGAGTGCGAGAACTGCTTCGATATTTTCTGTTGTAAGAATCATATCGAGGAGAGTGATGAGAGTATCTGCCTTATCACCGCTGATGTTCTTGCCCCATGTACCGTTAAGGTTATCGTAAGCATCGCTTACCTTAGAATCTGTGAAGATGATGTTGCCGTTAGCGTCTGTTGCTGCTGAACCTGCTGCAAGAGCTGCGAAGCTGAACTTGCTGAGGTCGAGACCGAGGTCTGCTGCAAACTTAGCGATAACTGCATCGATGAGGTCTTCAAGAGTTTCGTCGTTAAGGTCGAGAATGAGACCAACCTTATTCTTTGCGTCGTCGCCCATCTTGAATTCTACGACTGTACCGCCGGTGATAGCACCCTTGAGGTCGATAACTACTGAGATGGGAAGTACATTTTCAAGTGACTTGAGAAGTGCACTTACGGGAGCAATGAGGTTGCCAACGATTGTTGTAAGACCGTCCTTGCTGATTGTGTAAGCAAGGTTTGCGATGATGTTGAGTACGAATTCAACAGGCTTGCCTGCTTCAAGACCGTTAACAACATACTTGAGAACTGTCTCGAGGATGTAGCCAAGTGTGCCCTGAGCTTCAAATGTTGCTTCGTATTCAGCCTGAGTCTTAACATTGGGTACGCCAAGAGCCTCGAGGAGAGGAATGATAGCGTAGTTGTATCCGCTGCCGCCCATGATGTTGATTTCCTTGAATGCGCTGATTGAATCAGCATCTGCTGCGTCACCTGTTACAGTACCACCTGCAAGAAGTACTTCAAGTACGAAATCAAGAGGAGCAAGGAATGATGTAAGGATAGCTACGAACTTCTCGATCTTTGCATCGTTTGTTGTGCATTCGTCGAGCTTCCATTCGTAGTCGTAAGTTGCCTCTTCAGCATCTTCTGCTGTGTAGAGTTCAACTACTTCTGCCCATGTTGTTGCATCACCGAAGAAGCCTGCAATGTCTGCATCCTGCTTGTATGTTGCAACGGAGATATCAATTTCTTCACCGAGAGCATCAGCAACGATGTTGATAATGTTCATAATGTCGTCGTTGAGACCGCCGAAGATACCTGCAAGGAGACCAACGATGGTGTTAACCATTTCGTCAGTGAGAAGGAGACCTACAATGAGGTCAGCGAGTGTTTCGCCTTCTTCAAGAAGTCCGAGCATGGGAAGGAGCTCTGCAATAAGTGCATCGAGATTATCAAGAGCTGTTGTTGTCTGAGCCTTTGTTACAGTATGACCTGTTGCTGACTCATAATCAACAGCAATCTTTGTAAGAGCTGTTGCAGGATCTGCAATTGCAGCGAATTCTACAACATACTTAGTTGTAAGCTTGTTGAGGAATTCAACTACGCCTGCTACTGCACCGGGCTTGCCGAGGTATGTGATTACCTGGTTGATGATATCTTCTTCATTTTCTGTTGCGAAGATGGGAAGGATTTCATCAATAGCGAATGTGAGAAGACCGCTTACGAAGTACTTTTCAGAACCTGTTACAGGTGTCTTGGAGATACCGATAGTAGCCTTTTCTTCGCCGATTTCTTCGATGAGTGACTTGAGCATATCAACAGTGATTACAAGGTCAAGAGTACCTGTCTTAACTGTGATGTACTTCTTACCGTCAGCTTCCTTGATGCCTTCAGCGTCAAGAGCAACTTCAACAGTTTCTTCACCGTTTACATAGGTGTAGCCTGTTACGTTACCTTCTTCGTCCTCAACTGCGGTAAGCTCGAAGTCCTTATTAGCTTCGATAAGACCGTTGATGAGGCCAAGGAGACCGTCGATTGTGATGTAATTGTCAAGGTTCACACCGAGAAGTGATTCTATGAATGCGTCTGTCTCACCTGTGATGGGCTCAACAACTGCGAGGAGACCCCAAACGAGTGCGATGATGTTATCAACAAGCACTGAAAGGTTGTCTGCTGCTACGAAGTAGAGGAGACCGGCAAGGTGTTCAGCGATGAATTCTACGGGACCAGCTGCGATACCGTCTACAAGAGCGAGTACGATATCAAGAACTGAGCCGAGGATTACTGTAATGTCGCTTGAAGCGTTGTATGCTTCAGCTGTGGGAAGACCTTCAACTGTAAGGTCGAGAGCGTCAACGAGAGCAAGGATACCCTGTTCGTAGCCCTTCGAACCACGGATTTCAATGTAGCCGTCGCCAAGGATTACGCCTGATGCGATTTCTTCTGATCTGTCGTCGTTATCGGTTGCACCGGGAACTGCAGTATCGAAGTCGCCTGAGTAGATTACGTTGCCTTCTTCATCTGTACCGGATGAGAGAAGAGTAATTGTCTTGCCCTGGAAGAGTACCTGAAGTACAGGTGTAAGAGGCTGTGCAAGAACCATGATAGCATCGATGAGAGTTTCAAGACTTGTTACGCCCCACTCTGCTTCGATAGCGCACTTGCCTTCTGCATCCTTAGCTGCATTAGCCTTAACCTGTGCCCATGTTGTAGCGTCGCCAATGATAGCGTCCATAGCAGCAACTGCTGTTGCGTACTTAGCATTTGTACCGAAGTGTGCCTTGATTGATGCAAGGTAATCATCGGGAGTAAGCTTCTTGCCGCCGATTACGATGATGTCAAGAACTGTATCGATAATCTCTGTGCCGCCGAGAAGGTCAACAACAGTATTAACGATGAGATTCATGATGTCAAGATCGCCTTCGATTACGAAGCCGTTGATGAGTGCATCAACGATGTTCTTGATTCTTGTTTCATCATTTGCGTTTTCGTCGTTAAGAGCGTCGAGGATAAGGTCAAGAAGTGAACCGTCCTCAGGAGTCTCTGTTACGAGAAGTTCAAGTACGAGAGGAAGTGCCTCATTGATGATTGTATCAAGCTTTGCAGGAAGACCTGTTGAGTCAACTCTGTTATTGTTGAAGTCGAGCTCAAGATCATTCTTATACTCTGAGTAGGATACTTCGTAACCTTCGAAGAGTGCTACGATAACTTCTACGAGAGTGAGACCTGCATTGCCGTCTTCGATGAGTGCAAGGATGTTGTTGATGATAGTACCAACAAGGTTTGCATCGCCGTTTTCGTCAACTCTCTGATCTGCGGGAAGAAGAGCGTTGAGAAGGTCTGCTGAAAGAACGTTTGTAAGAAGGAATACAAGTGAATCTGCAATATCAACTGTGAATGAGTCTACGATACCGCGTGTTGCGCCTGTGAGCTCGTAGTATTCGCCGTCAATCTTCTTATCGAAGTCTGTTGATGCGATAATTACGGTTTCACCTGCTTCGCCGCCGAATGCGCCACCTGCCTTAAGAACCTTAGCTTCAAGGTAGTTCTTCTTACCGTTGAGTTCACCGATTTCAACTGCGTACTTAACGTACTGCTCGAAGAAGTCGTTGGGAAGAAGCTGAGCTGCTTCAATAGCCTCGCCTGTTTCCTTATCGGTGAAGATAAGGCCGCCAACAAGGTCATTGATGATATTAACGATGTTCTCGCTTGTTGCAATGTTTTCGATAATCTGGTCGAGAGTATACTTGGTGTATTCTTCACCGTCATCGTTTGTTGCAGGTGTACCTACAACATCTGCGGGCATGAAGTCGCCTACAAGACCGCTGAGGAGACCGCCGAGAAGGTCATCAATAAGAGTACCTACTACGGGATCAGCAACGTCAAGGAGTGCAAATACGGGAGCAAGAAGGTTTGTGATAAACTTCTCAACACCGTCTGACTCGATGAGGTATGCGAGTGAAGGAACAAGTGAAAGGATATACTCGAGAGGACCTGCTGCGATAGCGTCAACGATAGCGAAGATACCGTCTGTGATTGCAGTAAGAGTTACAGATGTACCCTCTGCGTTCATATATTCTTCTGCGGTTGTCAATGTGCTGAACTGGTCAACTGCGAGACCTCTGAAGAGAGGAAGGATTGCGAATTCGTAACCCTTACCGCCCTTGATTTCAAGAGCAGTACCGTTATCGGAGGTGATAGCAATTGATTCGCCTCTGAAGAGGAAGTTGAGTACGGGCTCAAGCTCTGCAACAAATGCCCAGAGAACTTCGATGAATGATTCTGCGCCTGTGATACCCCAGTTGTAATCAACTACAACCTTAGTACCTGCAGCAATCTTTTCAGCATTTTCGTCTTCTGTGAGCTTGTAGCTTACTGTACCGTCTGCTTCATCAGCTTCAATCTGGTATGCGTATACAGTTGCTGTGTATTCTACACCGTCAATTGTGAAGGTGTCTTCCTTAGCATCTTCGTATACTTCCTTTGAAGTGAAGGACTTAACGACATATTCAGTCTTAGCTTCGTCTTCTTCTGTTGCGGGATCGTCTTCTGTTACAACAGTGTCAACGTAGTAGTATACGTTTTCAGTGTAGTAAGCAGCAACGTCTGCCCATGTAGCGTCACGAGTTGTGCCGTCTTCGTTTGTAAGGTCAGCAGCGTTTATAGCAGCTGTAAGGAATGTTTCAAGAGTTGTACCTGCAGCGTTTGTTGCAACTTCTGCGGGTGTGAAGTTAATGTCAAGGAGTTCATCGAGGATGGGAAGAATGGTTGCGAGAGTATCTGCAAGACTACCGGTACCGATAGCGCCGATAACTGCACCAACGATTGTATCCATCATTTCGTCCTTGAAGAGAAGGTCATTGAGAAGTGCGTCAACTACCTGATCAAGAGTTACACCCTTGTATGTGCCGTCTGCCTTCTTAACCTTGGAGAGAGCACCCTCAAGGAATGCTACTTCTTCAAGCATGGGAAGAAGATCGGGAATGACAGCAAGGATAGCCTGGTCAAGCTTCTTGATAGCACGTCTTACCTTACGTGATGTAAGTGTTGAACCGTCTGTGTATGAATCGTAATCATAGGATTCGCCCTTGAATTCAAGGAATTCAATTGCATCGTTTTCAACCTCGTAGTGGTTGAAGTAGTTAAGGAGAACTTCGAGAACCTTATATCTGTTGTCGCCTGTGATATCTTCGATGATACCTGCAACTGTTGCGTTCTCTTCAGCTTCAAGATCAAGACCTGCAAGATCAAGGATTTCGAAGATGAGACCGCCTTCAGCGAGGATCATATCGGAGATAAGACCAACGAGAACTGTAGCGTTTTCGAGCTGTACGCCCTTAACCTTACCGTTAACTGCACCGAATTCACGTACTGTGTCAACATCACCAACAACAGCTGTGTTGTTAACGATTTCTGTGAAGATGCCGTCAAGGAATGCGAAGTCAATATAGCCTTCGTCTTCTGCAGTCTTATCCTTATTTACAAGACCATCGATAAGAGCGATGAGACCTGCTTCTGTAAGGATAGCGCCAGTGATGTCAGTAACCTTTGTTACTGTTGCATCTTCAGCAAGGATGCCAAGACCCTTGAGAAGGTCGCCGAGGAATTCATATACGTCAAGTGCCTTTACGGTTGTGCCGTCAACGTTGAGCTCTGCTGAAGCTACTTCGTTAACCATATTAACGAGAGTAAGTACGGGAGCAAGGAGCTGTTCAACAGCCTGAGCAAGACCGTTAGAAGCAATGAAGTATGAAAGTCTGGGAATAAGATTTACGATTGTCTGTACGGGAGCGTCAAGAACTGTAGCAAGGAGATCTTCGATGAGGCCGATAATGAACTGAGCGAATTCTCTGTCAGTTGCAATAGCTGCTACATCGTTCTTATCCATTGTAAGTTCAACGCCGAACATTTCGAGTACGGGAACAAGGAATCTGTCGTAACCGTCACCTGCGGAAATTGTAATACCGTCAAGGAGAACGAGGTCACCGTTTTCTACAAGGAGAAGCTTGAGAACGGGTACGAAGGGAACTACGAAGTCAGTAAGGAGAGCGAGGAGTGACTCATAATCAGTTACACCAAAGCTGTTAGCGTTGGGGATAACTACCTCGTATTCTACTGCTGCTTCAGGAGCTTCTTCGGGTTCTTCAACTTCAGGCTCTTCAGTTACTTCACCGTCGTTTGTTTCCTCTTCAACGGTTTCAACTTCTTCGCC
>JAFZFT010000103.1 GCA_017555765.1 Clostridia bacterium
GAAAAGACAGGTGCAGGTGTAGCTCTTCCCGCAATCGAGTTTGACAAGAATAAGACTGCTGTTATCCTTTACAGCGGCGGTACAAGCGGTACTCCCAAGGGTATCATGCTTTCAGACTACAACTTCAACGCTCTCGGCTGTCAGGTTGCTGAAATCGCAGGCTGTTATCTCGACTACGGCTGTAAGTTCCTTTCAGTTATGCCCATCTTCCACGGCTTCGGTCTCGGTATCGGCATTCACACCGTACTTCAGAACAATGCTCTTTCAATCCTTATTCCTCAGTTCACAAAGGAAAGCTACGCTAAGGCGGTACTCAAGAACAAGCCTAACTTCATCGCAGGTGTTCCCACTCTTTACGAAGCACTTCTCAAGGTTGACATCTTCAACGGCAAGGACCTCTCCTTCCTTGTAGGCGTATTCAGCGGCGGTGACTCACTCAGCCCCGAGCTCAAGAAGAGAGCTGACGCCTTCCTTAAGGAGCACAATGCTAATGTACAAATCAGAGAGGGATACGGTCTTACAGAATGTGTTACCTGCTCATGCGTAACTCCCGTTGACCGCGCAAAGCTCGGCTCAATCGGTCTTCCCGTACGTGATATGATTTACAAGGTTGTTGAGCCCGGCACCTTCAACGAGCTTCCCAGAGGTGAAAAGGGTGAAATCATCATCTCAGGCCCCACACTTATGCTCGGCTATATGAAGGCTCCCGAAGAAAACGCAAAGACTCTCCGCACCGACGAAAACGGCGTAACATGGATGTTCTCAGGCGATATGGGTTATATGGATGAGGAAGGCTTCATCTACTTCCAGCAGAGAATCAAGAGAATGATTGTTACAAGCGGTTACAATGTATATCCCACACACATCGAAAACATTCTCGACAAGCACGAGGCAGTTGACTACAGCTGTGTTATCGGCGTAAAGGACGACTACAGAGTGCAGAGAATCAGAGCATATATCGTACTCAAGCCCGGCTTTGAAAAGAGCGAGGAAACCAAGAAGAGTATTCTTGACCACTGCAAGCTCTATCTTGATGCTTACGAAAAACCCCGTGAAATCATATTCAAAGATGAGCTTCCCAAGACCCTTGTAGGCAAGGTAGCTTACCACGCACTCGAGGAGGAAGCCGAAAAGGAGTTGGCTAACGTATGACCTATCTTGAAAGACTCAAGGTACGCAGAGGCTACAATTTCAACAGAATAGTGACAATGTCACTTATCAATATGCTTAAGAACAAGGTTATCCATCAGAACAATGTTCACCTTGAGCATTACAAGCCCAAGCATAAGAGCTACATTTTCATCTGTAACCACACCGAGGCATTCGACCCCGGCTACGAAATGGTTGCAATGAATAAATATATGCGCTATGTTGCTTCCGACCACACCACAAGAATGAAAACCGGCTGGATTTACACAATCATCGGCGGTGTTATCGTAAAGCACAGAGACAGACCCTCATCAGAGCTTACCGCAAACATCATCAGAAACCTTGATGCAGGCATTCCCGTCGGCCTTCACGCTGAAGGCGCTATGACCTCAAACGGTCAGACCGGCTTCATCTCAGAGCACACAGGTCAGCTTGTAAAGGATTCAGGTGCAGCTCTCATCACCTACCGTTTTGTAGGCGGCTACTTAAGAAAGCCCCGTTGGGCTGAAAAGCCAAGAAGCGGCCCCATCATCGGTCACTTTGTAGGTGAATACTCACCCGAGGAGCTCGCAAAGATGAGCGTTCAGGAAATTACCGAGCTCATCAGACGTGACACCTATGTCAATGTTTATGACGAGCAGAAAAAGGACCCCAAGGAGTATAGCGGTGAAAACCTTGCAGAGCACGTTGAGAGAATACTTTATGTATGCCCCAAGTGTAATCAGGTAGGCGCTCTTCACTCAAAGGGTAACTCCCTCACCTGCGACTGCGGCTACAGTGTTGATATGGGCACCGACGGTCTTTTCCACGATACAGGCTCAGGTCTTATCCACGACAACATCCTTTCATGGGATTTATGGCAGAGAGATGTATGGAAGGAAAGAGTACTTGCTGCAAAGAGCGGTGAATGCATCTTCTCCGAAGAGGGACAGATTGTAAAGAAGGTTGACGGTGACGAGGACTGTATTCTTACAGAAAACGCAAAAATCAGCCTTTACCCCGAAAAGTTTGTTGTTGAGTATGACAACGAAACAATCACAATGGATATGGATAAAATCAAGCAGGTTTCACTTTCACATAAGGATGCTCTTCTTATTGTTGACGATAAAATCTTCCTTGACATCAGATGCCACATCCCCCGCTCACCCAACAAGTATATCGCCGCTTGGAGATATCTTACAGGCAAGGAATATTATTAATGGAATCCGCCCTATGGGCGGATTTTTTATGCACCGCAGGTGCAATTCAAGACGAAGTCAATTCATGCGAAGCAATTCATTCCTACCTTTGGGAGGTGTCACGAAGTGACGGAAGAAGTCAGCCTCTCCTGAAAAGCATCGCCAGCGAAGCGCTCGCAGTGCAATATGAAGCGAGATGAGGATGGCGCAGCAATCGAAACTTGCCCGTACTCCAAGCGGAAAGCAACTTTTACTGAAACATCAAAAAAAATCAAAAGGAAGCCTCACTCCAAAGGCTTCCTTTTCCTTATAATAATCCATAAGCATAACAAAATCACGCCCACACCGCTGATAACACCGCCCACAATTATACCCGGCACAGTATATACCATCTCAATTTCGTGTGAGCCTTCGGATATTTCCGCACCGCTGAGATACCCTGCAACCTTAGTAAGCGGCACTGTCTCTCCATCAATTTTAAGAGTCCATCCCCCGTCATATGGAATAGTGAAAAGCAGTACGCCGTCATTTTCCGCTACAAGCTTACCTTCTATTCTGTCCGTGTCAAAAGCAGTTATCTCCATACCGTGAGCCTTCAGCACCTTCGCCTGTGCGGGTATATCAACCTGTGCTTCACCTGTAAGAGAAAGCCACAGCGCCTTTTGGGTTTCGTCGCCCTTTCCCTTAGCGTAAAGGTCAAAGTCAAGCACAGCTTTATCCGCCACAAAACCAAGAGGAAGTGCATACTGATTGTGAGCAACAGTAATTCCGTCAGGCTGCATTACATATTCAAGTCCGAAAAGTGCATTCGTTATATCGCTCTGATAATAATAAACACTTACATTTTTCGCATACTTAGGTATGCCGAGCTGCTGAAAGAAATTATACGCATCACCGCTCATTGTCGAGGAATAATAAGTCACGCCCTTATAGGAATACTGCTGAGGGTAATTATTCTTATTTACATCAGCCCACTCAACACGGGTGAAGATATCCTTGTTTCCGATTTCAGCAAGCTCTGTTACCGTACTGTCGTAGCGCCGTATTGAGCCTTCAAGTGATGCCCATACATTTGTACCGAGCTGACAGCAGGCATTGAGTCCGACCTCAAAGCACAGCACAACACTGACCGCCCCGAGTATAAGCTTTTCCACAGAGGAAGCCGCCACAAAAGAGCCGAGGAAGGAAAGCACGAGAAAAACAAACAGATAGCTCTGTCGACCCGGAAGCTGATTGGGATAATGAAAGCCGTGCCAAACGTACTCTCCCAGGTTGAGACTCATTGTAAAAAGCATAAACACAAGAAAGGCGGCTGAAAGAAGCTTTTTCCTCAAGTCTATCTCCTTTGAAAAAGCACCGCACCCGAGAAGAAGTACAGCCGTAAGACCGCAGTAAAGATTAGGCTCAGAAAACTCAAGAGAGGGCTTCCCGAAGGGCAGAAGCATAGAGAGCATACCTCTGAGAGTATATTTGAAAAGAAGTGTACCCTCAAAGCCGAGCTCACTTGCAAGAGTAAGGGAAAGAGCCTTATAAACGGGTATAAGTACCATCGCAGAAAGTGCCGCCGAAAGCAGAGATGCACCCGCAAAGGTAATTCCTCTTTTAAAAATGTACCTAATATCCTTTTTGTCCCTTGCCGCAAGATAAAGGAAATAAAGGCAGACAAAAATACACACCATATAGCTCAGATAAAAGCATGACCACATACTAAGAAACAGCGTGCCGATATAAAGGAAGGGAGCTTTCTTTTCCCACAGCTTTTCAAGGCCGAGTACGACAAGAGGCAGAAGCATAACAACATCCGCCCACATAAACTGATTTGCAAAGGCAAGTGTGTATCCGCTAAGGCCATAGCAAAAGGATATCGCAGGAAAAACAAGGCACTTCTTCACCACGTCACTCTCACGGTGTCTGTCATAAAGCCTCAGATAAAAGAAAAGAGAGGAAAGACAGAATCTGAGAACAACAAGAAGGTTTATACCCACAAGCTGAGCCGAGTGAGGCAGAATATAAATAAGCACCCACAAGGGACTGTTTGTATAATAGGCACTCTGCGCCCAGAGATTGAAACCGAGCGCTCCGTTGAAGCTGTAAAAAGGCTCTCCGTTTTTCAGCGCATCTGCCATATTTTCAAGCATAGGATAGTACTGCGAAAAGCCGTCCATCGAGCAGAGAGTTCTGTCACCGAAGGGGGCAATACCCTTTATCGCAAAGCCGATAAAAGAGGGAATAACAGGCAGAAGAAAGGAAACCGCTATACCGATAATAAGATACTTATTTACGCTTATCCGCTTCTTATTCACAGTATCACTCCTTTCACTTTTTCTTCAGTTTACCACCGTAAGGATAATAAAGCAAGGGGATTTTGTCTTACACTATCCGTACTATTGCCGCATTTTTGTTATCCTCCATATAGAGGGATGCACTTTCAACCTCGTTTCCGTTTTCATCTACGGCTATAAAGCGGCTGATATCAATCATTTCTTCAACGGGTACACATTCTCCGCTGTAGGAATCATATCTTACGTGAATTTCAAATCTGTTCTTTTTAAAGGGTTCTGAGACAAAATAATCACAGTCAACCTCGAAGTCGGACATACCGTAGCTTCCGACAATATCCCCCTCAAGCCTGTAGGTGTGCTTTTCAAGGTCGTGAGACCAGTTTTTAACCTCTGCATAATAGGTTAAAAAATAAACGCCCTCTTCATCCGTACTTTCCTTCACGCTTACCGATTTCACTTCATAAAGCACACTGTGTCTTTGACTCCACCAAAGATAATATATTTCATATCCGCCGATTGCAGTTATGACAGTTACAACGGCAAGAACAATAACCAAGGTTATTACCGCAGCTTTATTTTTCATATAACCATCTCCTTCACAGAAAGTATAACAAAAGCTCTTGCAGTTTCAAGCCCTCGCACTTAATTTTAAGAATAACTTAAGAATTGCAAAAAAGCAAGCCGATATACGACCTGCTTTTAAACCTTAGTTTTCTCTTTCGTACTTTTCTGCGGGAGTCTCCACACTGTCAAGCCATTCGTTGCATTCTGTAATACCGTCACCTACAAGAGTCATTGTTCTGTTATATGATGCCTTGGCATTATTGTAACCACCCGAGGTTTTATTGAGTCCCAATGCAGAAGCGTCCATATTATCTGAAAGAGGTACAACAGAATGAACCTGCTTTCCGTTTTCCTTATAAAGATGTACCCAAGTAGGAGTTACGCCCACGCTCTCGAAGTACACACTGCCGTCACTGTACTTTGAGAAGGTCATTTCAAAGATTGCACCATCCTCAGTATGACCGGTGTTGTATCTTCCCATAACCTCTCTGCGCTGATTTGAAACGAAATTACCAACGGAATAAATACACACTGTCTTGCTTTCTCCGTCAGTTGAGGTGATAAGGCTGACAGGCTCAACAACGTGAGGATGTCCGCCGACAATTACATCAACGCCCATATCGCAGAGCTTCTGTGATATCTTCTTCTGCCAGCTGTTGGGAGAAAGCACATATTCGTCACCCCAGTGCATATAAGCAGTGATAACCTCTGCACCGTCGTTTTTCATATTCTCAAGCTGCTCTTCAAAATCAGCATAGAAGGTTTCGAGATGGTCATAGTCAAAGGAGTTAACAAGCGGTGAGGTATTTTTGTTCATAGTTAAGCCGTTGAGTGCCTTTACAGTATCCGAATCGTACTCTGTTTCGTAGGTATAACAGATAAAGCCGAAATTAATACCGTTCACGTTTTCGATAATGTACCTTTTTTCAGAAAGGTCGGTATAAGTACCGGTATGATCAAAGCCTGCAGCGTCTACAGTTTCAACAGTACGCAAAAAGCCCCACTCACCCGTATCATAGCTATGGTTATTCGCAGTGAGAAGACAGTCGGTACCTATAAGCGAGAGACTGTCAAGAAGACTGTCAGGACTGTTGAAGCAAGGATAAGTAGTATACTTTCTTCCCTCATTTCCCGCAAGTGTAGTTTCAAAATTGAGTACGAAATAATCATAGCTTTCAGTTGTCTCTTTTACATAAGAGAAAAGCTTGTCGAAGTTGTAGGAATCGCCGTTCTTTGCACCTTCAAGAATAGGACTGTGGATAAGTATGTCACCCGCCGAGCCTATCTTAGCAGTTGAGATAATATAAGGCTCGATATCAGCCTCTGTTGTCGGCTCCTGCGCAATATTTCCTTCAGAACCCACCGCCGAATCAACAGGCAGTGAAGGAGAAGGAGCTCTGCCACTGCTGAGCATAAGTATTATACCGACGGCAACCACCATACCAATGACGGCTGACATCAGAATCACACTCAACCTTTTATTTTTATTTCTATTTCTATTTTTCTTCTTCTTTTTCAATGTTACGTCCTCCGTTTTACTTTTACTGAAAAATTATATCAATTAACGTCTTTGCGGTCAAGGAAAAAAGCAAAAATTATTTGACATATCTGCTGATTTGTATTATTATATAATTTAACTCAGATAATAATATATAATTAGTATAAGTACAGAAAGGCAGTGTTTAATTATGAGTTCATGTTCAGGCAACTGTTCAAGCTGCTCATCATCAGATTGCAAGGAAAAGAAGGATCTTCACCTTAAGCAGAATGAGTTCAGCGATATTAAAAAAATATATGCAGTTGTAAGCGGCAAGGGTGGCGTAGGTAAGTCCTCCGTAACATCTATGCTTGCATCAGCAGTTCAGGCAAGAGGTCATCAGACCGCTATTCTTGACGCAGATATCACAGGCCCCTCAATTCCCAAGATGTTCGGCATTGAAGGCAGAGCCGAGGCTGACGCTTCAGGCATTATCCCCGCAGTAAGCAAGACAGGTATCAGACTTATGAGTGTCAACCTTCTTCTTGAAAGCCAGGATGCTCCCGTTATCTGGAGAGGTCCCGTTATCAGCGGTGTTATCCAGCAGTTCTTCACAGACGTTGCATGGGGCGATGTTGACTTCATGTTCGTTGATATGCCTCCCGGAACAGGCGACGTACCTCTTACAGTATTCCAGAGCCTCAAGGTTGACGGCATCATCGTGGTTACAACTCCTCAGGACCTTGTAGGTCTTATCGTTTCAAAGGCAATCAATATGGCTTCAATGATGAACGTACCCATCGTAGGTCTCGTTGAAAATATGAGCTACTTCGTTTGTCCCGACTGTGATAAGAAGCATTACATCTTCGGCGAAAGCAAAACCGATAAGGTTGCCGCTAAATTCGGCATTCCCGTACTCGCTAAGCTTCCTATCGACACAAGAACTCCTGCACTTGCAGACAAGGGTGCAATCGAGCTCGCAGATATCGAAGCCTTTGACGGTATTATCGAAAAATTACTCTGATAAAGCCGAGTTTACAGTTTGTTTCAACTCATGAAATAATACGACAAACATATTCACACAAGATTAACAGCAGTATGATTGTTTTTTAATAAAAATAAGATAATCTTTATACTGTAATTATATCCCAATGACAAAGGAGACAAGCAAATGAAAAAAATTCTCAAAAGAGTATTTCTCGGTTTACTTTGCCTTCTTATCATAAGCGGTGTTGCACTTTATGTGCTCTTCACAAGCGGCGAAAAGGACATCGAAAACCTCATCGTTACCGATGCCGCCGGAAGCACATACCGCGTACATATTGATAAAGAAAAGCAGACCACCTACGCTCTTGTAACAGACGCAGACGGTAAGGTATGGGGTGCAGACTTCGACGGTGATACCGTAGGTAACACACGTCAGCCCCTCGATGAGTTCTATGCCGCTTCAGACCTTCCCGAAGTAAGCTACACAGGTCAGCATATGGATCACACTGCAAACGCAGAGGACTTTATGGGCAGTATTCCCCAGGTTACACCCTCACAGCCCGACATTCAGGGTGATCAGCAGACTCAGCCCGAGGTTACTCCTCCCGCAGCCTACCGCATCCAGAAGTATCAGGAGCTTTTTGCCGGCGGAAGATACCTTATGGTAATCACAATGGTTGACAGTAACGGCGTTGCTGAAACTCCCGCTACAATGGCTGTTAAAAACGGCAACTTCTATATAAGCACAGAGGCAGACGGTATGACCGCACAGATGATTTATCTTGCTTCAAACGATACTGCATATATGCTTATCGACTTTATGAAGAAGTACTGTGAAGTTCCCGAGGATATGATGGAAGGCCTTGAGTTTTCCGAAATGACAGATAAATTCCAGATAAGCGACATCGGTACTATCACCGTTTCAAATGTCACTCTCAACGGAAGAAATCTTATCTGCGAAAGCTACGTTTCAGCCGACGGAGACACCTTCAACTACTACTTCGATGAAAGTGATATGCTTGTAAGAAGAGACATCATCTCCCCCTCAGGAAAAACAGAATCAACACTCTGGTCACAGATTACAACAGAGGTTCCCGATTCCTACTTTGAAATTCCCAAGGGCTACAGCTACCTCAACATCAGCTGGCTTCTTCAGATGGCCGGCGAATAAATAAACGGAGGTTATTACAATGAAAAAAAGTATAGCAATCCTTCTCGCTCTCGTACTTATGATGACCGTAGTCTTTTTCGGTTGCGGTAAAAAGGAAGAAGCAGAAGAAGCAAACGGCGACACAACATCTCAGCAGCTCCCCGCAGAAGGCTCATCAGATGCCAATGCTCCTCTTGAAAACGGCGACACTTCAGCAGACACAACAGATACAAGTGCATCAACTGACGTAACAAACGCAACAGGCACTTCCGATGCTACCGGCACAACTGATGCAAACGGTACAACAGATGTAACAGGCACAACCGACGCAAACAACACTACAGATGTAACAGGCGCTACAGACACTACCGAAGCAACAACTCCCTCAAAGCCCGATTTCTCAACATCTGAGCCCGACAATTCACAGCAGACAGTTGTTCCTCAGAATAACACTAAGCTTGAAAAGTACAGACAGATGTTTGCTTCAGGCTGCTACAGCATGACAATCGTCACCATAGAAAACGGCGTAGAGGATATTCCCATCGAATTCGCATGCAAAAACGGCAACGTACGTATGAGCATGGAAATGGATGAATTCCCCGCAATTATGCTCTACAAGGCAGATAACGACACTGCATATCTCCTTATCGAATTCATAGGCAAGTTCTACACCGAGCTTACAGAAGAAATAATGGGTGAAGAGGTCGACTTCACAGAGCTTACAGAAGGCTTTGATATTCCCGCTGACGCTGTTATCACAGAAGGAACAGGTACATTCGAAGGCAAAACCTTTGCTACCGAAACTATAAAGACCGAGAATAAAACCTCTGTTTTCTACTTCGACAATAGCGGCACCCTTATCGCTACTGAAATCACAGATAAGGATGGGGACGTTTCAATAACCAAGCTCAACAACATCTCAACAAGCGTTGACGATTCACTCTTTGAGATTCCCAAGGAATACACCTATATGGATCTCTCATGGCTTATGAGCATGGCATAAAAACATTAACTCCGGGATTTACCGCAAGGGAATCCCGGATAACTTTTATAAAGCGAAAAGCTTCTCCCGACAGAAAGGTGACCTCAAATGAAAACTAACGAAAAAGTACGTTGTAAGTGGTGTAATATGAAAAATCCGCTTTACATCGAATATCACGATAGTGAATGGTGTGTCCCCCGCTTTGATGAGCAGTATCTGTATGAAATGCTCATTCTCGAATCATTTCAGGCAGGGCTTTCATGGGAATGCGTACTGAATAAAAGAGAAGCCTTCCGTAAGGCCTACGATAATTTTGATATCGACAAGATCTGTATCTACGGCGAGGATAAATTCAGTGAGCTTATCAGTAATGAGAGAATTATCCGCAACAAGCTCAAAATTAAGGCGAGTATAAGCAACAGTAAAATCTTCCGTGAAATCAGCAGGGAGTACGGAGGATTTTATAACTATCTTTCCACCTTCACCAAGGGAGAAACTCTTTATGAAACGGGCAAAACAACAAATACTCTTTCCGACAGTATCTCCGCCGACCTCAAGAAAAGAGGTATGACCTTCGTCGGCTCCACAATTATTTATTCTTATCTGCAGGCCATCGGAGTTATATACTCACACGACAAAGATTGCTTTTTATATAACGAGCAAAAATAAAATAACAGTCCCTTCTCTAATGAAGGGACTGCTTTTTATTCAAACTGTATCAGTTTTCTTATTCTACGTTACCTGCTTTTACAGCTTCGAAGTCCTCTTCAATTTCCTTTGAAGGCTTCTTTGTAACAAGTGATACTGCAACAATGACAATTGCTGAAAGAATAAATGCGGGAAGAAGCTCGTAGATGCCGAAAATACCGCCCATAGGCTTAAGCACAAGCTTCCAGAAGAATACCATACCTGCACCGCTTACCATACCTGCAATAGCACCAGCTCTTGTTGTTCTCTTCCAGAAGAGTGAAAGAAGCATAATGGGACCGAAGGTTGCACCGAAGCCTGCCCATGCAAATGAAACAACCTGGAAAATAACACTGTTTTCGTCAAGAGCAATAACAATACCGATAGCAGCAATAACAAGAAGAGTGATTCTTGTCATAAGCATAACCTGCTTGTCACTTGCATTCTTCTTAACAACACCTTGATAAATATTTTTAGCAAATGCTGATGCTGCAATAAGAAGATATGAGTCAGATGAGCTGATTGTAGCAGCAAGAATACCCGCCATAACAAAGCCTGCGATGATAGGGGGAAGGAAGCTTGTTGAAAGTGTGATGAATATGCTTTCTGCACTAGCAGATGTAAGATGTGCTGCGGGGAAGAGCTGTCTGCCGATGATACCGATGAACACTGCTACAGCGAGAGAAACAACAACCCATACCATAGCAATTCTTCTTGACATCTTGAGCTCGCTCTCCTTGCGGATAGCCATAAATCTGAGAAGAACCTGAGGCATACCGAAATAACCGAGGCCCCATGCCATTGTTGAAACAACGGTAAGGAAGCCGTATTTTGAAGACTCACCGAATACCGGAGCACCGTTTTCAACTATCTGCTCGCCCGCCTCACTGAGTGAAGGAGAAGCAAGACCGAAGAATTCGAAGAATCCGGGTATAGACTGTGCGTTTTCCGCAACAGCATCAATGCCGCCTGCCTTAAAGATACTGATAACAACAATTACGCTGAGTGCACCTATCATAACGATAGCCTGCATAAAGTCAGAGGCACTTTCTGCAAGGAAACCGCCGAGAATTGTGTATACAAGCACAAATACTGCACCGAGAATCATCATAACCTTGTAGTCAAGACCGAAGAGGGTCGAGAAAAGCTTGCCGCAGGTTACAAAGCAGCTTGCTGCGTATACGGTAAAGAAGATAAGAATAAAGAGAGCGGAAAGTGTCATTATAACCTTCTTTTCCTCACGGAAGCGGTTTGAGAAAAACTCGGGAAGAGTAATTGAGTTGTTTGCTCTGATACTGTAACGGCGAAGTCTCTTTGAAACGATAAGCCAGTTGAAATAAGTACCGATTGCAAGACCGATTGCTGTCCACGCTGCATCAGCAAGACCGCACCAATATGCAACACCGGGAAGACCCATAAGAAGCCAACCGCTCATATCCGAAGCTTCGGCGCTCATAGCCGTAACCCAAGGACCGAGTGATCTGCCGCCGAGATAATAGTTTTCTGAACTCTTGTTTGCTTTTTTTGCATAAACTATACCGATGCCTACAACTGCAGCCATATAAATAACCATAGCAATAAGAATCTGCACTGTATTTTTATCCATAAAAAACAACTCCTTTCAAATTTCACAATATGACAAAGAGTATATCATACTTTATTAAAGAATGCAATACAGAATAAAGTACAGACCGAAATCTGTACTTTATTATAAAATTATTAATTTTTATCAGTATTTATAAGTAATTATAACAAGAATGCGTTCTATACTAAGAATTATACATAAAATAAACCTTATTCTTTTATTATCCTTTTGAGAAAAAACGGCATAAGCCTGCCTGCAGAATCACTGAGTGAATAGTCACCATTACAAAGACACCAGTCATAAATTATGGCTCTTTCGCAGAATGCGTAGTACTTTACAATATCATTAACGGACATATCCTTTGTGATTTCGCCCTTATTCTGGCCCGCAACAACTATCTTACGCAGAAGCCTGTAATAAACTCTGTTGTGGTCAAGAAGCTGCTTTTCATTTTTTGTTATAAGCTGAGTGGAGTAAAGTCTTTTCATCAATTCAAGGTCTATGGTGTTTTCTACCATTTCAAAAAGCTTTCGGTTTAAAAAAAGAAGTGCCTCTATACAACTATCAGATGTGTTTATATCATCCTCAAGCTCCTCGTACTTTTCGTCAAATAGATATGCAAGTGAGCCGAGAAGTGCATCCTTACTCTCGAAGTAATGATAAAAGGAGCCCTTCGATGTACCCGACTCATAAACTATATCCTCTATAGTTGTATTATCGTATCCGTTATCATAAAAAAGCTTCCACGCAGCGGAAACTATACGACTTTTTGTATTTCGTCCGTTTTTCTTAGGCATAATATCACCTCTCGTAGATTATATTACAACGCTCCGCAAATGTCAAACTACTACGTTCATCAAAAATGTAAAAGCTGTCGGAAACCAATATTCCGACAGCTTTTATAATGCTTTTCATTGTCCTCGCCGGACAGGCGTTACTTTCTTGAGAACCCCTCAGTCAGGACTCCGTCCTGACAGCTCCCCTTTCAAGGGAGCCGAGTAACCAAAGAACTTTTCCTGTTCACTTATGCCTCAAGCATACCGTGGTATCTGCCCATCCAATAAGGAAGTGTGTAGGTTGTTGAACCTTCCATCTCATAGATGTTATGGCAGTTATCCATCTCGTAGGTTGAGCCGTTATACTTGTGAAGTGCTCTTTCATCAGCGGGAGCAACCTTCCACTGATACTTGCCGAGACCTAAGAATACACCAACTGTCTTTAAGAGCTGATTTTCATTATTCCAGAAGGGAGGTGTATATGCATTGGGGTCAAATGAAAGCTCACTTGTTCCGCCGATACCGATATCGTCAAGGTCAAGCTCCTGTACGTCATCACGGTTGGAGTTTGAAGCAAGATATCTTCTCAGGTCAATGGGATGTCTGCTGAGCACCCACTGAGCAGTTTCAACGATGTTGTTTCCGTAGAAGTCGGTCTTTACCTCGTTGGGATATGCAAGCTGATAAATGTAATACCAGAGTGCGTTTTCACTGTACTGAATTGAGAACCACCAGTCATCAAGAGCCTCACGGTAATAGGTGAGAAGCTCCTCATCATCCTCAAGCTGGAAAAGAAGATAGAATGCAAGCATTGCCATTTCTTCGTCAGAGTAGTTGATGATGATTCTGTGTACTGTGTTGAAAAGCTCTGTACCTACAAGAGGTCTGAGAACAAAGCCGAGAATCGGAGATACGCTGTTAGCGTACTCGAGAATAGCCATCTGATAACGCTCTCTCTGCTGAGTCATTATTTCAGCAAACTGATAAGACTCATCAAGAGCTGCCATTCTGTATTCGTCCTCCCACTTCTGATTGCCTGTGATGTATGCGGCAACCTTGAAAGCGCAGAGAAGTACCATTGAGTTAAGAGGAGCACCGCCAAGCACCTGACCGTTGTGCATATAGGTTCTTGAGAACTTTGCCCACGTTGTAGGCTGACCTGAGCCGTCAACCATACAGTAGGAGTTGTCTACAAGGTGCTGTGCAAACTTTTCCATTGTCTCCTCAAGAAGACCTGCAAGCTCGGGATCCTCGGGACCGAGAATATCGTAAGCGAGCTTATAAAGGAAGAGGTGACCTATAATTTCGTCGGAGCTTGTGTCGCCCTTATAGAAGATATCCTCTATTTCGTAGCCTTCGCCTACACAGTTGTTCCAGAGTCTCTCGGGAATCTCACCGGTAGCGTTCACTTCAAGTCCGCGGTAGTTTTCATTGTGAAGAAGGAAGTCACTTCCGTCGCTGTATGTCTTTGTTGAAAGACCGGTAGCAGTACCGTCGCCGTTGTGGCTCCAGTAAGCATAGCCGTTGAAGTCAAAGTTTTCATCCTTGAAGGAGTAGGTTCTTGCCCAGAAGCCTTCAAGAAGTCTTGTTCTCTTTGCATAGTTTGCATCAGGATTTGTCTGATTGTTACTCCAGAATTCAGGATTATATATAGCAAGGTTATCTTCATCCTGAACATATGAAGTTGTACCCCACTTCATATAGTTTGAGTACATATCGTCAAACTTTGTTGCAGGGCTGTCATAAGGCACATTCTGTGAATAGTCACCGTCATTGAGAAGAGCCTCGTCGGTATAGTACTTACCTGTTTCGGGGTCAACAACGGAGCCGTTTCTCTGTGCTCTGTAATAGCTTTCAACAGTACCCTCACGCATTGAGATATATGTAAGGAAAAGCACTGCCTCAACGGAGCTTGTTGCAGTCTGTCTTGCCGCTTCAACCTCTTCGGGAGTTGCAGTCGGGTCATCACGGAGTACTGCATAGCGCATAAGCTCACCGCCGCCGTACATTGAAGTCCAGAGGCCATCGTTATCGCTTTCCTCGGGCTTCCATTCGCCGTTTATATAGTAAGCGTTTGAAACCATGCCGCGTCTTGCAACGTACTTCTGAGTTTCAGCGCTCATCTGAGCTGCCTTGTCAGTACCGTTAAGCTCAACCATTTCGATATGAGTATAGCCTTCAGCCATAACAGTCCAGATGCCGTTTTCGCCGTCAGCAAAAATTGCGAGAACCTTTCCGTCAGTTGTGTCAGCACTGTAGAAATATCTGTCACCCATAAAGCGCTGCTCGATATCTCTTTCTGTGGGTGCATTTTCATCTGTACGAAGCACACCGTAAGCTGTGATTTCCCATACAGCACCGTCAGCTGTTTTAGCAGTCTTAGCTTCAGCATATTTGCTGCTGTCTTTAACTTCAGCGGGAACATCTTTGCTGTCAAGAGCGTATCTTGTAACTATCTTCTGAAGATTTTTAACTTCAGCAACTGATTCACCCTGATAGTCAACCTTGGTTTTCTGATTATCATACTTTGTGCTTTCTTTTACAACTGTAAGATCAACTGAATCAGTGTAGCCGTCTTTATTCTGCGCTGTTA
>JAFZFT010000104.1 GCA_017555765.1 Clostridia bacterium
AGACGGTAGTTTTCTGCAATCTTCCTTACAAGGTTTGCAGCGCTCTTCCAGTCGGGCAGCTTTTCACCAAGGTAAGCGTGGAAAACAGTACCGGAGGTGTAAAGAGTGTGAAGCTCATCCTGCTTATCAAGCGCCTCAAAAATATCGTCAGTATAACCAACGGGAAGATGTGATGAGTTGGTGTAGTAGGGAGTTTCCTTCTTTGAGCTGTCACCTGCAGTGATGATATCTGGATAGTGCTTGATGTCGTGCTTTGCAAGACGGTAGCTTGTTGACTCTGCGGGTGTTGCTTCAAGGTTGTAAAGGTCGCCGTATTTTTCCTGATAGTCAGAAAGTCTTTCTCTCATATGATTGAGAACATCCTTTGCAAACTGCTGTGCTCTGTCATCGATAAGATTGCAGCGAAGCCAGTTTGCATTGAGTGCTGCTTCGTTCATACCTACAAGGCCGATTGTTGAGAAGTGGTTTGCAAATGTGCCGAGGTATCTGAGAGTGTAGGGGTAAAGACCTGCTTCAAGAAGGTTTGTGATAACCTTTCTCTTTATTGCAAGTGAACGTGCTGAAATATCCATAAGCTTATCAAGACGTGCATAGAAGTCAGCTTCGTCCTTTGCAAGGTAAGCAATACGGGGCATATTGATAGTAACAACACCGATTGAGCCGGTGCTTTCACCGCTACCGAAGAAGCCGCCTGACTTTTTACGTAACTCACGAAGGTCGAGACGGAGTCTGCAGCACATTGAACGTACATCACTGGGCTCCATGTCGGAGTTGATGTAGTTTGAGAAGTAGGGTGTGCCGTATTTTGAGGTCATTTCGAAAAGAAGCTTGTTGTTTTCGGTTTCTGACCAGTCAAAGTTACTTGTGATTGAATATGTAGGACTGGGATACTGGAAGCCTCTGCCGTTGGCGTCACCTTCGATCATTGTTTCGATGAAGGCACGGTTAACCATATCCATTTCCTTCTTACAATCCTTATACTTGAAGTCCATTTCCTTGCCGCCGACGATAGCGTTGAGCTCTGCAAGGTCATTGGGTACTGTCCAGTCAAGGGTGATGTTTGAGAAGGGTGCCTGAGTACCCCAACGAGAGGGAGTATTTACACCGTAGATGAAGGATTCGATGCACTTCTTAACCTGATCGTAGCTGAGATTGTCAGCCTTTACGAAGGGAGCAAGATATGTATCAAAGGATGAGAATGCCTGAGCACCTGCCCATTCATTCTGCATAATGCCGAGGAAGTTAACCATCTGGTTGCAGAGAGTTGCAAGATGCTTTGCGGGAGCAGAGGTAATCTTACCTGTTACACCGCCGAGACCCTCCTGAATGAGCTGCTTGAGTGACCAACCTGCACAGTAGCCGGTAAGCATTGAAAGGTCGTGAATGTGAATATCAGCATTTCTGTGAGCGTTTGCGATTTCATCGTCGTAAACCTCGCTGAGCCAGTAGTTAGCTGTGATTGCACCTGAGTTATTAAGGATAAGACCGCCGACTGAATATGTAACGGTTGAGTTTTCCTTAACTCGCCAGTCTGCTACGTTAACGTAGTTATCAACAATTTCCTTATAGTCAAGAAGAGTGGTGTTGATTTCACGGAGCTTTTCGTGCTGACGGCGGTAAAGGATGTATGCCTTTGCAACATCGCCGTAGCCTGCCTGAACAAGTACATTTTCAACGCTGTCCTGAATATCCTCAACTGCGATGTGATGATCCTTGATCTTGGGCTCGAAGTCTGCAGTAACCTTAAGAGCGAGGAAGTCGATCATGCTGGGATTATAGTCTCTCTGCTGAGCTTCGAAAGCAAGAGTAATGGCCTGAGTGATTTTTGCTAAATCAAATTCGATAACTTTGCCGTTTCTTTTTAATACTGAATACATAAAAAATTCCTCCTTTTATATTTTTCCTTTATCCCCTTTTACGGGGGTGGCGTGCAGGAATAATCATAGCACAAGATATCGGAAAAATCAATAGGAGGAACACAAAATATGTATATTTTTTATTTTTTCTACCACAAAATATTGTGGTTTCAGCTTTCACGAACTGAAGCGTTAAAACTAAGCGACAACAGTCTTTTTTCGAGGTTGTGAAGGTCATTAACATCCCAGGGAGTATGTCCTTCGCTTATTAAACAGCCCGAATCCTTGAACTGCTGAAGGTAGTATTTTGACCCCTGTCCCACAAGCTCAGCGGCACTTAGGATGTCAGCCTCAGAGTGCAATTCCCTCGTCATTGTGGTACGGAATTCGTAGTCGGGAGCCTTGCTTTTTATCAGCTCAATGCTCTTTAAAATGTTATTTAAATCAACATCCGCACCCGCAGTGAGAGAATACTTGTCGGGAGCGTTTTTTATGTCCATTGCAACATAATCAAGAAGCCCTTCCGTAAGAAGTGTGTCGAGCAGTACGGGATTGGTGCCGTTAGTGTCAAGCTTCACCGCAAAGCCCATTTCACGTACCTTGAGGATAAACTCACGAAGGTCCTTCTGTAAAGTAGGCTCGCCGCCCGTAATGCAGACCGCATCAAGAAGTCCCTTTCTTTTTGAGAGGAAGGCCAAAACCTCCTCCTCGGGGATTGTGTCCCGGATTTTTTCCGTCACGAGCAGTGCATTGTGGCAGAAGGGACAACGAAAATTGCATCCGTAGGTGAAAACGATTGCGGCAGTTTTGCCCGGATAATCTAAAAGCGTAAGCTTCTGTAAGCCTGAGATAATCATAAGCGACTCCTTTCCGAAAAGTGTATTTCCCTCTTGTGTGGGTTATGAAATCTGAAGCCACGGAAAACTCCATGGCTTCTGAATATATGTTTTGGCTTAAACGCCCGAAGGGCGCCCTGACTGCCGGCTACTCATTTTTTGAGTTGTGCAGCAAGCTTCTTGCCGTACTCTCTTATCTCGATAACGATATCGTCCTTGGGCTCGTAGTAGCAGTTTCTCTTCTTGAGGAATTTGTATTCGCTCTGACGAAGAGCCATAATTGCAAGTCCGCCGATGAAGGCACTGACAAGGATAATAAGTGCAAGAGGCAGACGGCAGGTAAGAAAATCACCTGAACGAAGAGGAAGGGTGAAGCTCATAAATACGTCGCCACGCTCAAACATATCGGCATAGGTATAATCCACTGAGCCGAAGGTGTAGTTTGCGGTTGTGTATGCGGGAAGTGAACCGTCTGTGTATGCAGTGTTTACAATACCGAAAAGTGCGGTGAAAAGACCGCTGAGGGCAGAGCCTATCATAAAGCCGGGGATATATGTAAGAGGGCTTCTCATTGCAAGAGGCATTGAGGGAGCAACTGTAAGTTTGATGTTTTCAAAGAAAGCATTGATGGGGCCTGTTGTTGCAAGGTTGAAGTCGTTTGTATCGGTAACTCCACCCTTTTTGAATATCTTGCAGCAGAGTACACCGAAAAATGCAGTCCATGCAACGGCAATGAAGCAAGCGGAATAAATTGTAACAAGCTGAGCATTGCCTGTAGCGAGGTAAGCCGCAGTTGCAACAGAAAAGGCTGAGAGTGAAACGGGGCCGATAAGGTCAAAGCCGACCATAAGACCCATAACAACAGCCGCAAGGATAATCTCTGTTGAAGCAAGGTCGGTAAGTGCTTCTCCCAGCTTCTGAGCGATAATGCCGAAAGGAATTTCAATACCGTACCTTATAAGTACGAAGGTTGTTGCCGCACTTGCAACGGGGATGATAAGGATAAGTACGATAAGGTCAACACCCTCAATAACCTCAAGACCCTTGAGAGCCTCGGGGATGAGCTTAATCTTTTTGCGAAGCTTTGCGAGAAGCTTATCTATACCTCTGCCGATTGCTACCTTGGCATTTGACCAGCCTGCATAGAGAAGCTTGATAAGAAGACCGAGGATGACCGCCATAATGAGGTAGCCCATATATCCGATTGCCGTTGCGTTTGCATAATTCTCAGGCATTGCAAAGAAGCAGGGATACATATCAACTGCAGATGCGGATGCCTCTGTGAAGTGACAGAAGTATACCGAAAGGGCAAGGGAAGGTGCAAGAGCGGGAATACCCGCAATCAGATAGGCAACTATCACAGAGAGAGCTACGAAGAAAAAGTCAGTCGCCCAGAAAAGTATGAGCCATAAGGTGGGCTCTGTTTCCGCACCCGTAAGACCGAAAATGTGATAGGTCTGAAAAAGATTCTGAATAACGAAGAAAAAGCCTGCTCCGAGAGCACCGAAAAGCTGTACGATAAAAATTATCGAGGTGGCACGGTAAATTTTCTCCTTTGTGTCAAGATACAATTTTTTTATCATATTCTCTCCTCCTTTACACTTGATTATATATAATTCCGAGAGTAAAATCAAGGTCTTAAAGGTAAAAGTATGGTTTATATTGTCGACACGGCTTGCCGTGTCCGTGAACCCGACCGCAAAAAAGGCAGAGGGATTACCTCTGCCTTCAGATTTATTCGATTTTACCTTTCATCCGAACCCATAGTACCGTCAGCTGTGTTCTTAATATATATTGCCCCTTCTTCTTCGTTTATAACAACGCTTAAATTGAACATATCTTTAAACAGTGACGAAAAAGAAGAATCATCCATAAGCAAATCTTCACCGGTATACACCCTATATATTTTATACGTACCGGGGAGTGCTGCATAGCCAAAATTTTTATCCGAAATGTTTAACTGAACTTTTTCGCCATTAAACTCTATTATAACAACATTTTTACTTTTCCATTTGACATCTGCTCCAAGCTCTCCGACAACAGAAAGTATAGGAATGATACCTGTATCATTTTCATAGTCTATTCCGACAGAAGACTTAGCAGTTATGTCATTTCCATTAACATACAATCTACAATTAGTTTCAAACTCTACTTCATCAACATCTAAATACTCTATGGGCTCAGAAAGCTTAGATGTGTCAAAAAAGCCAAATTTTTCAAGTGTTGCTTTCACTAAAGCCTCTATATGAGCTGTTATCCACTTCAAAACATAAGGTGTGCTACTTGTCTTTTCTTCCCAAACAGCAAACAACTGAACTGCACCGTGCACTTCTATTTTATCTCCGGGCAAATAATATTTATACGATGATAAATCAAACCAGCCGACAAAATTATAATCAACCGCCACGGGAGTATTGTTTCCCAACACAAACCTCGTAGGTTCATCAAAAACAATTCTTTCTTCAGGGCTATATACGACTTCAGGATTAACCCCTTCTTGACCGACGATATTAAAATCTAAACAATACTCACTGTTCATTGCTGATTCTTCAACATATGCATTTGCTGTGCCACAAAAGACTGATAATACAAACAAAGAAAAAAACATCAATACTATTTTCTTAATCACAAAAATCCTTCTCTCATTTAGTTATAAAAGATAAATGGTACAACATCACTTAACAAGCCATTCGTGCTCGGGTGCATAGAAGCGTGAGGTCTTATACCAGGTATCATCGGGAAGATGTCTTATCATCCACACATAGCACATCTCGTAGCCGGGAGCAACAACCTGCTGATGATCGTGTCCGTCGGTGATGAAGGCGGCTGAGCCCTGTACGCTCTTATAAACCTCGTCACCGAGGAAGCAGGCTCCGAAGCCCTGCTCCTTATCAAACTGATAGTAATATACCTCGGGCTGAGGATGATGGTGGGGAGGATAGCTTGACCATCTGCCGGGCTGATTGAACACCTCACCGAGTACCATATTTGAATAAGGAGCGTTGTCATAATCAAAAACGGTGGAGCAGATTCTGTATGCAGTGCCGTCGTACTGTCCTTCGCCGAAATGCTGATAGAGAATATCGTCGGGAGTATAGAATACGGGGGCGAAATCTCTTTCATTATCGGTCTGCTGAATGAGAATCTCGGTATTTTCCTTCGCAGTAATCTTTACCTCGACATTTCTCGGAATGTGAAGGCAGAAGGGCTTTCTGTCAAAGGCGTTGATTCTTGTAATATGCTCTGTTCTGCCCTGCCACGTGATGTGTGCATCACCTGTGAGAATAAGAAAAGCGGTTTCGTTTTCGCCGTCAAGCACGGTGATTTCTTCGTTTTCCTTAAATTTCTTGATGCGGATTGTCATAAGCATATCGGCATTCTTACCGCCCATTTCGCAAAGGGTTTTGATGCCGTTACTGTCGAATTCGAGTTTTTCAAACATATTATCACTCCTGAGTTGGTTTATAGAGCTATTGTACTCTATCGGAAAAAAATTTGCAAGATTATTTTTTATTTTTCCAGACAGGGCACGCCGTATCCCTACTAATCCCCGGTCTCTAATCCCTCAAACTCCTTGACATACAATATAAATAGTGATATTATTTTTAAGATAGGAAAATATCACATTTTCAAGGAGGAAAACATTATGAAAGCATATAAATTCTGGTTCTGCACAGGCTCTCAGGACCTTTACGGCGACGAGTGTCTTCAGCATGTTGCAGAGCATTCACAGGCTATTGTCAAGGAGCTCAACGCAAGCGGTGTGATGCCCTACGAAATCGTATGGAAGCCCACACTTATCACAAATGAGCTTATCAGAAAAACCTTCAACGAGGCTAATAACGATGAGGAATGTGCAGGTGTTATCACCTGGATGCACACCTTCTCTCCCGCAAAGAGCTGGATTTTAGGTCATCAGGAATTCAGAAAGCCCCTTCTTCATTTCAATACACAGTACAATATGGAAATCCCCTACGATACAATCGATATGGATTTCATGAACGAAAATCAGTCCGCTCACGGCGACAGAGAGTACGCTCACATTCTCTCAAGAATGAACATCTCACGCGAAATCGTGGTTGGTCACTGGTCAACAAAGGCAGTACAGGAAAAGATTGCAACTTGGATGCGTACCGCAGTAGGTGTTGTTGAGTCCTCACACATCAGAGTTATGCGTGTTGCGGACAATATGAGAAACGTTGCCGTTACAGAGGGTGACAAGGTTGAGGCTCAGCTTAAATTCGGTTGGGAAATCGACGCTTACCCCGTAAACGAAATCGCAGAGGCTGTTGATGCAGTTTCCGCTTGTGACACAAAGGCACTCACAGACGAATACTACGATAAGTATAACATTCTTCTTGAGGGCAGAGATGCGGCTGAATTCCGCCGCCACGTTGAGGTTCAGGCTCAGATTGAGCTCGGCTTTGAGCGTTTCCTCAAGGAAAAGAACTATCAGGCTATCGTAACTCACTTCGGTGATCTCGGCGCACTCAAGCAGCTTCCAGGTCTTGCTATTCAGAGACTTATGGAAAAGGGCTACGGCTTCGGTGCAGAGGGTGACTGGAAGGTTGCCGCTATGGTACGTCTTATGAAGCTTATGACCGAGGGTATGAAGGACGCTAAGGGTACCTCAATGCTCGAGGACTACACATACAACCTTGTTCCCGGTAAGGAGGGAATTCTTCAGGCTCATATGCTTGAAATCTGTCCCTCAATCGCAGAGGGTCCCATCTCCATCAAGTGTAAGCCTCTTTCAATGGGTGAAAGAGAAGACCCCGCAAGACTTGTCTTCACTTCAAAGCAGGGTGCAGGTATTGCATGCTCACTCGTTGACCTCGGACACCGCTTCCGTCTTATCATCAACGAGGTTGACTGCATAAAGACAGAAAAGGAAATGCCCTCACTTCCCACCGCTACCTCCTTCTGGGTACCCAAGCCCGACTTCTACACAGGCATTGAGGCATGGACTCTTGCAGGCGGCGCACACCACACCGCATTCAGCTATGATATCACTGCAGAGCAGATGGTTGCATGGGCTGAGGCTATGGGCATCGAGGCAGTTGTTATCGGCAAGAATACAAACATCCTCGACTTCAAGCGTGAGCTTCGTCTTAACGAGGTTTATTACAGATAAGAGGTAAATTATGGATAAATCACTTATGATACAGAACGGTAAGACCGCCCTCGGTATTGAGTTCGGCTCAACAAGAGTAAAGGCAGTGCTTATCGGCGAGGATTTTCTCCCTCTCGCTTCAGGCGGCTACGAATGGGAGAATAAATTAGAGGGCGGCTACTGGACATACTCTCTTGACGAGGTACACACCGCACTTAAGACAAGCTTCTGTGCACTTAAAAAGGATGTAAAGGAAAAGTACGGCTGCGCTCTTACAAAAATCGGTGCAATCGGCATCTCGGGTATGATGCACGGCTACCTTGCATTTGACTCAAAGGGTAATTTACTCGTACCCTTCCGTACATGGAGAAACACTACAACGGGTAAAGCCGCAGAAAAGCTCACAGAGGCTCTCGGCTTCAATATTCCCCAGCGCTGGACAAGTGCCCACACCTATCAGGCTATCCTTTCAAAGGAGGAGCATGTTTCCGAGGTTGCTTATATAACAACCCTTGCGGGCTACGTACACTATATGCTTACAGGTGTAAATGCAGTGGGCGTCGGCGAGGCATCGGGTATTTTCCCCATTGACAGTGAAAAGCTCGATTACGATGAAAAAATGGTTGAAATCTTCGACTCACTCACCGCAAAGGAGGGCTTCACCAAAAAGCTCCGTGAGATTTTCCCGAAGGTACTCACTGCAGGTGAAAATGCAGGCTTCCTTACAGAAAAGGGCGCACTTCTTCTCGATGAAAGCGGCGAGCTTGAGACGGGTATCCCCTTCGCCCCCTGTGAGGGTGACGCGGGTACGGGTATGACCGCAACAAATAGTGTAAGAAAGAGAACCGGTAACGTTTCAGCGGGTACTTCAGTATTTGCTATGCTCGTACTCGAAAAGAGCCTTTCCAAGGTGTACCCCGAAATAGATATGGTTACAACTCCCGACGGCGCTCCCGTTGCAATGGTACACTGTAACAACTGCACAGGCGATATAAACGCCTGGGGCGGACTTTTCACCGAGTTTGCAAGAGCAATCGGCTCTGACATCCCCAAGGGCAAGGTATTCGACCTTATGTACGAAAAGGCTCTTGAGGGCGATGCTGACTGTGGCGGTCTTATGAGCTACAACTACTTCTCAGGTGAGCCCGTAACCGGTCTTATGGAGGGCAGACCTATGTTCCTTCGTACTCCCGACAGCAGCTTCACACTCGGCAACTTTATGCGCACTCACCTTTACTCCGCAATGGCGGCTCTCAAGGTAGGCGCAGACCTTCTCTTCGAAAATGAAAGCGTTGAAATTGATGAGCTGTACGGTCACGGCGGATATTACATCTACCCCGGTGTAGGTCAGAAAATCACTGCCGCAGCTCTCGGCACTCCCGTATCGGTTATGAAAACTGCAGGTGAGGGCGGCCCCTACGGTATGGCTCTTCTTGCTTCATATCTCATAAACGGTAATGGTATGACTCTTCCCGAATTTCTCAGTGAAAAGGTATTCAAGGGTGCGGAATGTGTCTGCGTTGAGCCTGACGAAGAAACAGTAGCAGGCTTTAAGGCATATACCGAAAAATATGTAAAGGGACTTGACTGTCAGAAGGCAGCAATCAAGTGTATATAAAGGAGAAACAACAATGAAAAAAATAATTTCTGTTCTTCTCGCTCTTACAATGATTTTCTCAATGGGAATCCTCGGTGTAAGTGCCGAAGAAGTAAATGAGCTCAGGGTCACAGTGGCAAACGACCTTCACTACAGCCACGATTACAAATCAACAAACACAAATACAACCTACACTGCGGATTATGCAAACAAGGTAAGCACAGGTCAGTTAAGACTCGAAAACGAGCTTATCATCGACGAATTCCTTACCCGTGTACAGGGCGATGTGCTTCTTATCCCCGGTGATATCACAGATAACGGTACAGAAACAGAGCACGCTTATATGGCCGCAAAGCTCGAGGCATTCGAAGAGGCAACCGGCAAGAGCGTTTTCCTTGTACCCGGTAACCACGACTATATGCAGCACAGAGGCGGCAAGATGAACGCCGAAAAAATTAAGGCTAACTATTTTGCATTATGCTACGGTGAGGCTATTACAGTTGACAGTGAAACTGCTTCCTATGTTGCAGACCTTGACGGCGAATACAGACTTCTCGCTATCGACGCAACAACAAAGCCCGGCGGAAATCAGAATCTCGATGAGAGACTTTACAGCTGGATTGAAGCTCAGCTCAAGGCCGCTAAGGCTGACGGCAAGAAGGTTATTGCAATCAGCCACTACAACCTTCTTGAGCATCTTATTATGATGGATAAGATTCACGCCGGCTCAGTACTCACCTCTTCACTCGGTCTTCCCGAGCTTTTCGCACAGTACAATGTAAAATACACCTTCACAGGTCACACTCACGAGCACGATATCGTAGCTTATACCGGTGCAAACGGCAACACAATATACGATGTTGTTACAACAACAATCAATGCTTACCCCTGCTCATACAGAGAGGTTGTTTTCGGTGAAAAGGTTAAGTTTGAAACAAAGTTCATCGAAAAAATCGACACCGCTTCTCTCAAGGGCAAAATCACCGACGCCACCTATAACCTTGCTACAGAAAACTTCCTCGAGTACAGCTACAATATGTTCATCGAGGGTATGAAGCCCGTTGTTTTAGGCTTTGTAACAACCGATAAGGTTACCTCTATGCTCGGAATTGACAAGGAAGCTGAGATTTATTCAACAATCGATACTCTTGTAGCGAAGCTCAACGAGCTTATCAGAATGCCTCTTTACAAAGCTGATGAAACTGAGGAAGGCAAGAGCATCGAGTCAATCATCGCAAAGTACGACCTCACCTTGCCCGCAACAGAGCATAAGGATGTTATCACATTCGTTGAGGATATTTACCTTGCACACATCGTAGGTGACGAAAGCTACGGTGTTCTCACTCAGGAATACTCAATGCTTGTTTCCACCTTCACAGGTATTTTCAACTACCTTCTTTCAGACATCAGCGGTGAGGAATATGCTCAGGTAATGACCTATGCATGCTCATTCCTCGGTGCGGATATCCCCGTTGACTTCTTCAAGTATGCAGGCTCAGGCGTTTCAAAGGCTCAGGGTATTGATATCTTTGTAACCGCAGTTGCTTCTCCCGTACTTCTTATGATTACAACCGACGAGGGTACACCTGACAATAATGTTACTCTTGAAGGCTACGAAGCAGCGTACGAAGAAGCTGCAGAGCTTACTGTATGGGAAAAAATCGTGAATTTCTTCAAGAACTTCTTCGCATACATCGCAAGAATTTTAGGCTTCTGATAAGAAAAGTTCTTTGGCTACTCGGCTCTCCTTCAGGGGAGCAGTCAAGACGGAGTCTTGACTAAGGAGTTATCAAGAAAGTAACGCCACGCGGCGAGCGTAATGACAAAAGCATAAACAACAACGCCCCTCAGTTCAGCACTGAAGGGCGTTATATTTTTCAGTCAATCAGAAATTGAAGCCGCTGTATCCCCAATGATTTATCTCATTGTATTTGACATAGATTCTGTCCGGTGAAATACCAAGCTCATCGGATACGATATCGGTGATTGCCTTTGTAAGAGCGTCGTAGCCGCTTTCGGTAGCCTTTCCGAAAAGGTCAACCTCAATCATTGCCGAGGGAGCTTCATCTCCCTTGAACCAGAGGTGGCAGTTTTCCTGAAAGTCAATCATAAGCCAGCTTTCGCTTTTGTTGATAAGCTCAATCGCCTTGCCGAATTTAGCCTTGAGGATTTCTTCCTTTTCCTTGCTTATAGCAGTTGAGGTTTTTGTTGTTATAAGAGGCATAATCGTTTCTCCTTAGTTATATTTTCGGGAGGGCACAAGCCCTCCCGATGCAGTGTGAATTTGGCGGGTATCCGTTACCCTTTACCGAAATTTTCCCCGCAATTGTGCATTGCGCATTGCGAATTGCGCATTGATTTAAATTCTGTCAAAAGCGGTGGACTCCATGGCGAAGCGAAGTACGTTCATAGCACATCTCTGCATTTCGCCAAGGGTGATACCATCCTTCTTACCGTAGGTCTTGAGAAGTGTACCGTCGGGCTTTTTGAAGAGTGCAACTCTCGGGCCACCGGGCATAAGTACGTCAACCTGAGCTCTTACTCTGTAAGCCTGATCGCACATTTCGGGGAATTCCTGGCTCTTTGAGCTTCTCATCCACCAGTCGGTCATAACGTTACCCTTGTATCCCCACTCTTCACGGAGAATTCTTGTGCAAAGCTCGTAGTTGTAATGTCCCCATACACCGTTGATGAGATTGTAGGAGGTCATAATATTCTTGGGAGCAGCTTCCTTTACGCAGATTTCAAAGCCGCGAAGATAAATTTCTCTGAGTGCTCTTTCGGAAAGTCTTGAATCGTTACCCGCACGGTTGAATTCCTGATTGTTACAAGCATAATGCTTCGGGCAGGCTGACTTGCCGTTTTTCTGAATGCCTCTTACATAAGCGGCGGCAATCTTACCTGAAAGAAGAGGATCCTCGGAGAAGTACTCAAAGTTTCTGCCGCAAAGAGGTGTTCTGTGGATATTCATACCGGGTGCAAGGATAACATCAGTCTGCTTTTCAGCCATTTCCTCGCCTTCCTTGGTGAGAAGTGCTTCAACAAGCTCAATATCGAAGGTACTTGCAAGAAGAGTACCGATAGGCATAAGTGAGCAGCAAGCGGAAAGTCTGATGCCTGAGGGGCCGTCGGTTGTTGTAACTGCGGGTACGCCCTTCTGACGGAGTGAGGGAAGTACGCCTGCAAAGCAGCCCGCATTACCCGCTACGCCGAGCTCACTGCCCATTACGTAGTGACCTCTTGAAATTGCTTCAAGCTCCTTGAGATTGAGCTGAGCAACGAATTCCTCCATTGTATTCTTGCCACTCTTTACGTCAGCAAGCTTGATACCCTTGTCCCCTGTCATGGGAATATCTGCGGGAAGATTTTCGCTGATGATGTCACGGAGACTGTATTTTCTCTTCTGAGCGGCAACCTTTACGGGTACGTATTTACCGTCAGTGAAGGTAGCCTTGAGAATTTCGAAATCATCCTGAGGAGCTGAGGTCTGGCTGAGCTGCTCGTATATGGTTGTTTCAGCCATTTCCTCTGTATACACTGTCTTAGCGTCTCTTACATTGTCACCGAGTGCGATGCCGTATGTACCCTTTTCGATAACATAAGCTGATGCGAAGCCGGTTGCACCTGTTTCGTCGTAACTTGCAAAGGCTCTGAAGGGTACGGTAAGAGTAAGCTCTTCGCTTTCACCGCCCGCAAGAAGCTTTGTTTTTGCGAAAGCACCGAGCTCACGGTAGGGATTACCGATTGCTCCGCAGGGCTTTTCTACATAAGCCTGGACAACCTGACGTGATGCAAGTGCGCCCGTATTTGTTACCTTACAGGTGATTGCAACACCCTCTTCTGTCTTTTCAGCTGAAAGATATTCAGTAGCGAAGGTTGTATATGAAAGTCCGTAGCCGAAGGGATATCTTGCGCCCTCCTTCATAAAGGTTTCGAAGTAACGATAGCCTACATAGATATCCTCGGTGTAGTTATTGAAATCCTTGCCGCCGAAATCCTTGCTGCAGGGATAGTAATCGTAGTTTTCTGCAATAGTTGCGGAAAGTCTGCCGCCGGGTGCCGCTTTGCCGCAAAGAAGGTCAGCACAAGCGTTACCGCTTTCCATACCGCCCTGCCATACAATCATAACTGCTGAAGGCTTTCTCTCGAGCTCGTCAAGCCAGCTCATATCCATAAGACAGCCGATATTGAGAAGAATAACTGTCTTCTCGTACTCTGCGGTAATTTTCTTGAGCATATCAAGCTCTTCGTCAGTGATGAAGTAACTGCCCTTTTCGAGTGCATTTTCTCTGTCCTCACCTGATGAGCGGCCGATAACTGCTACTGCAACATCGGAATTTCTCTTTGCAAGTGCAACGAAGTCTGCACTTACGGGCATTTCTGGATAGAATCTGGGCCAGTTACCCCAATATCCGTGGTCGATGGGATTCTTATCGCACCAGCTCTCGTAAAGCTTTGCGGTGTTTTCGTCAAGGACGAGCTCCTCACAGCTTCTCATACCCTCGATAAGGTTTACTGCATAGGGCTTGTTTACGTCGCCACCTGAGCCGTAGCCGGTGTAAAACCAATCCTTCTGTACTCTGCCGAAGAGAGTAACTCTTGTACCCTTCTTAAGAGGAAGTGTGCCGTCGTTTTCAAGAAGCACCGCACCCTGGGATGCGATATCACGAAGAAGCTCGGGCATACCGGGAGTGATTGTTTTTTCGGCAACTCTTCTGCTCTGCTCAGCCTGAGAAAGAGAAGTAAAGGCGCCTACAGCCGTTGAAATGATTTTTTTAAGTGACATAGCGTTTCTCCTTTATTCAACATCAATTATTTGCTTGAATTTCTGTCTGTTTATCTCGTGGACAATAACCGTCACACAGATAATACCTACCGCAAGACCAAGGGCGATTTCGAGAAGCTGATGGACAGTAACTTCAAAAAGCTCATCCTGACCCATAACAAAATGGTAGGTTGTATAATAAAGCCTGCCTCCCGGCACGAGGGCTATAATCGAGCAGGCGAGTATGGGCGTAGCGGGTGCTTTTATCACCCTTGCCATAATCTCCGCATAGACCGTTGCCGCAACTGCAGGGAAGAAAAATATTAAGAATTCCTTATCGCTGAAATAGTCGCTGAAAACATAAACCGCACATACGACAAAGCCGCCGAACGTATTTATGAGAGTCCTTCTTTTAGGCGACTGAAACACATAGGAGAAGCCGAGAGAGCCTATCGCACCTGAAACGATAGTGATAAGAGCCTGTTTCCAATCCATATCCGTCACCTCACCATACACTTCCGAGAGTCATAATTGCCACTGCAAAGCCGCAGGCTACGGAAAGAGCCAGTACTATTGACTCAAGAAGCCTGAGAAGACCCGACATAAGGTCACCGCAGAGCATCTCTCTTACAGAGTTTATCAGCATAAGACCCGGGATAAGCAGCATAATGTCGCCTATCATTATCATATTGGCATCGTGACCGAAGCCGAAATGAACGAAGGTTATTGCCGCAAAGCCAGCAATAGCGGAGGAAAGAGCCGTAAAGAAAAGCTTGTTGACTCCGTTTACCTTAACGTAAAGGTTTACCAGGTAAAGCACGACAGCAATAGGGGCACTTGCGAGGCTGTCGAGAAGGCTGCCACCGAAGAAGACGGTAAAGCCCATAGCGGCAACGACATATCCCATACAGACGAATATATCAAAGCGCTTGTTTTCCACACAGATAGCCGCAAGCTCCTCTCTTGCACCGGCAATATCGGGAACCTCAGCACAGATTTTCCTTGAAAGTGCATTGAGATTTTCAAGGCGGCGGAAATTGACGCCTCTTGTGTGTATTCTGCGCATCTGGGTATGAGTAACACCGTCATTATCCGTAACCGTTGCGGTTATCATTGAAATAACGGAAAAAACCTCTGTTCTTTTCAGACCGTAGGCGTAACAGATTCGCAGTACCGTTTCTTCAACACGGTTGATTTCGGCACCGCATCTTACCATACTTTTACCGACATCGAGAGCAAGGGCAAGTACGGCATCCTTATCTGCAACATTCTTCTGCATAAGCTTCCCTGATTTCCTTTTATGTATTTATACAATTATATTACATAGTGCAAGGGGTTGTCAATGTTTATACTGTTTTTTGTGGTCTTTTCTGTCTTGACTTTTCCGCCTCTTACAGATACAATTGAAATGAAAAAAAGGCGAAAAAAGGAGATATTATCTATGCTGAGAAACACATTCATCATTATTCTGTCCATACTGATATGCCTTGTGGGCAATATATACGGTCTTAAGGATGCTTCTGCACCCGAGGCAAAGATTTACGCCATCAACGAGCTGGGCTCGACCGAAATCGGTGGCGGTAAGGTCGCAGTACACGACCCTTCTGTACTTCAGGATAAAGACGGAAGCTACTATGTTTTCGGTACTCATCTTTGTGCCGCTTCAAGTGAGGATATGATAAGCTGGAAAAATCTCGCATCTGGCATCAGCGATGAAAATCCCCTTCTTTACGTCGAGGGACAGACTCTCAGACAGACTCTTTCCGAGCCTCTCGCCTGGACAGATGCTTATCAGGTGCTGGGCAATGCAGATGAAGCCTCATGGCAGACAAACATATGGGCACCTACCGTAATATACAACGATACAATGGGCAAGTACTGCCTTTACGGCTCCTGCTCCGTATGGGGTACGAGCACATCAGTGATATGGCTTGCAACAAGTGACAGTATTAAAGGCCCCTTCAAATACGAAAAAGCCTTCCTTTACTCAAACTTCAACAATAAGACTCAGTACAAGGACTATATCCGTACCGACTCAATGCACTGGTCATTCACAAATATGGGTGAGCTTTTCAGAAAGGGCATATTCACCTATGACGAAATGAAAAATGCCCCCTGGTTCAGAGAGGACGGCAGCTACAATCAGGACGTTTATCCCAACTGTATCGACCCCGCTCTCTTCTACGATGCCGAGGGTCAGCTCTGGCTCAGCTACGGCTCATACTTCGGCGGTACATATATTATGCCTATGGATGAAAGTACAGGTCTTCCCGACTATGAGTATATGAAAAACACCGAGGGCTACGATATGTACTTCGGCAAGAAAATCGTTGCAACAACCGCCGCAAACGCATTCAGCGGTGAGGGTGTATTCGTAACCTATGACAAGGAAAGCGGCTACTATTATCTCTTCATCTCCTACGGCGGACTCAATGCCCTCGGCGGCTCAACATCAGAGAGTACCGCAGTGAGACTCCCGACGGGCCTTATCTTGACAAGGCAGGCAACAGCGCCACAGATAATGTCAACAGCGGTATAAAGCTTATGGGCTCATATAAATTCGACTGCAACGAAAAAGCCTACCTTGCTGCAGGTCACTCCTCCTGCATAATCGATAAGGACGGAAAAATCCTTCAGGTTTACCATACCAGACAGAATAACGGTCACGACGGCTACGAAATGAGAGTGCATCAGATGCTCCGTACCGAGGACGGCTGGCTTGCTCTTCTTCCCTTTGATTACACGGGAGAATCAGCGGACAAGACCTATACCGCTGAGGAAATTGCAGGTGATTACGAATTCATCGCTCACGGCAACGAAACAATCAGCACTCAGAGCTGGGACAGAGTAAACGACCTTATTCATCCCACTCAGCACATCACTCTCAATGCAGACGGCACAATCAGCGGACTTTACCTTTACGGAAGCGACAGAAACGATGCCTCTGTATCAAAGAAGAAGGTAAGCGGCTCATGGGAAATGACAGACGGAACTGCCTTTATCACTCTCACGGTAGGCGGCAGAGTCTACGAGGGCGTTATCTGTGAGCAAACCGACGAAGAAGGCACTCTTCGCACAGTATTTGCGGCTATAGGCGGAAACAACGAGACCGTCTGGGGCGCCAGGGTTAAGTAGTCAGCAGTCAGTAGCCGGTAGTCACGCGCTGACGTGAGCTGTAACAGAAAGGCAATCCCCGCTAAAAGAAAAGAGGCAGATGCTTTTATCAAGCATCTGCCGTTATTTTATTCCTCGATTTCCTCTTCTTCCTCATCAATTTCAAGAATTTCTGTCTGGTTTGTGAAGAACTTGATTTTGTTGATGGGTGTGTCGAGTACCTTTTCGCAAGTAGCTGAAAGAAGGTTCATAAGCTTGTTATCGATAACTGTGTTGATAACTGCGAAATCGTAAAGAGTCTGAAGCTGAGCCTTGAGGAAATCGTTGTCCTTATCGTCGAAGTAGTTATCCTCAACCTCTTCAACAGTTACACCTGTAAGAGCCATATCCATATCGTATGCCTTCTTATTCTTTGCAAAGCACTTCTGGATAACGTCGAGCATCTGCTCTCTCTTTTCGTTCTTAAGTGCGTTGCTGATTGCAGTTGTCTTAAGCTGAAGCTTGAGTGTAAGCTTGCAGTTTTTAACAATAGCGTTTGCAAACTTCACAAGGTCGGGATTGATTTTTTCAGGGATGAATACTTCCCCGTCTTTTTTGTAAAAATAGGTCATTTTTTATTACTCCTTTTTTAAAAAATTTAAAATATATTATCACATTGCTGCCGCTTTTTCAAGATGTTTTTATTTATCCCAAAGATAAACTCTTGACTCATAGGGAAGAAACTCAAGGCTGTCCCTTTCTCCGCAGTTTGAAAGAATAAGCTTTGCCTTATCCATATCAAAGCCCTTGGGAGCAGTCCATTTTTTCGCCTTATCCGAGAAGGAGCATACAACGAGTATCCTCTGATGCACATCCTCGCGGGAATAGGTGTAAAATACCGATGAGCTCTTACCGTACTCCTTGTAGTCACCGAAGCGTACTGCGGAAAGAGACTTTCTCAGAGCCACCGCCTTACGGTAAAAGTTGAGGATTGAATTCTCATCCTCCTGCTGTGAAGCGACATTGACCTGCTTGTAATTTTCGTTGACATAAAACCAAGGTGTACCCGTGGTAAAGCCTGCGTTTTCTCCGTCAGACCACTGTACGGGAGTACGTGCCGAGTCTCTTGAGCCGTACCAGAGACGCTGAAGTCTCTTTTTGGCTGATTTTTTCGTACCCACATTTTCGTACTGCCAGCGGGTCTGCACATCCTCATACATTTCGGGGTCCTCGGGATACCAGTTGCTCATACCGATTTCCTGACCCTGATAAATAAAGGGAGTACCCTTTAAGAAGAGATATGAAACCGCAAGGGTCTTCGCACTCGCATCACGGAATTTCTCACTGCCATAGCGGGATACCATTCTCGGGTGGTCGTGATTTTCGATATAGAGCATATTCCAGCCCTTATCCTCGAGTCCATTCTGCCACTTTGTATATGCCTTTTTAAGCTTGGTAAGTGAGAAGGGCATATGCACAAAGTCTGTGAAAAGGCAGTCCGCCTCCTGGGTTTTGAACTGTATCATCATATCGAGTACGGGCTCGTTTCTCTCGTCGATATATTTAAGAGCAACCTCAGGTGTAACCATAGGTGCTTCTGCAAGGGTCATACAGTCATATTTTGAGAAAACATCACGTCTGAATTCGTCGAGATACTCGTGAAGGTGAGGTCCGTGATTGAAATAGCGGATACCTCTTGCCTTGGGCATAATTCTGTCGTCGGGAAGACCTTCCTTTTTAGAAATAAAGGTGATAACATCCTCACGGAAGCCGTCAACGCCCATATCCAGCCAGAAGCGAAGTATATTCTTTACCTCTTCACGGACAATGGGGTTATCCATATTGAGGTCTGCCTGCTCAACGGCAAAAAGATGCATATAGTACTCCTGACGCACCTCATCCCACTGCCATGCCTTACCCTCGAAAAGAGAATCCCAGTTATTGGGAAGCTTGCCGTTAGCCTTTGCAGGTCGCCAGATGTAATAATCGGTGTAGGGCTCTATTCTTTCACGGCTCTTTTTAAACCATTCGTGCTCGGTGCTTGTATGGTTTACAACAAGGTCCATAATGACCTTCATACCTCTTTCGTGAGCACCGTCAAGCACCTTACGGAAGGCATCCATACCGCCGAATTCCGCTGCGATATCCATATAGTCGGAAATATCGTAGCCGCAGTCAATTCCCGGTGAGGGGTACAGCGGTGAAAACCATATGCTGTCACAGCCCAGGGACTTTATATAATCGAGCTTTTCGTATACGCCTAAAAGGTCTCCCATACCGTCGCCGTTTCCGTCCTTGAAGGAGCGGGGCCATATCTGATAGAAAACCATATCCTTATACCAGTATTTTCCGTTCATAGTGCTCTCCTTTTCTGCTGAAAATCAGCTTATCTTGTGTAGAAGAAATAGTCGAGAGGGATATACCTCGGTGCAATCTGATATTCTCCGTCGGGGGTAAATACAAACTCCGTACCGCCCTCGGTAAACCAGTTACAATTCTTGTTGATTGCATAAATAAGCTTCCACTTCATCGCAGTACTTCTGCCGTAGGTCTCAAAGTGGAGTCCCTGAGTGTAAATGAGATTTATACCCCCGTAGATAATACGGGTATCATTCTTATGCTCGTGTCCGCAAATGAAGGTATGAGTAGAGCCCAGCTCCTTTGCCTTTTCAAACATAAGGCTTCCGCCGCCGTATTCTATTTCCTCGATGCAGTCACCGTAAACAAGCTCTGCCTCGCCCTTTGGCACCAAATCCCACGCATACTGATACTCTTCAAGAGGTCTGTGCATAAAAACTACGCTCGGCACAAGCTCTCCGCCGTTTTCTGTAGCAATTTCGCCTACTCTTTTTTCGTACCACTCTACCTGACTGATATCAATAGCGTGGCCGCTTTCACTGTTCAGGCTGTTATCGATAAAGAAAAGAGTCTGGCTTATACCCTTGGGAGTACGGATATTGACCGCACAGTTACCAAAGCCGTTGACCTCGTCACCGCCCTCGTCAAAGCTGATGCAATAGGGTGAGCCTGTCATTGTGCCGTACCACCAGCGGTGCTGCTCATATCTGTCCTCTTCGCCTTCATACTCCTGACCGTCGTGATTGCCGGGTACAAATGACCAGTACTGCTCTCTTTCCTCAAAGAAGGCGGCAAGCTTATTCTGCACATCCTCCTTACCGCTGAGGATAAGGTCACCTAAAAGCACCACAAGGTCAGGCTTTGACCGGTCGAGAAGGATTGCAAGCTTCTCGAAGAAGATATCTCCGCTCTCATCGATGAGATGGGAATCGGAAACCGTGATAAGCTTGAAGGGCACCTCGAGCATTTCATCGTCAGCGCTGTATTTTGCAAGGTAGGGAGTAGCACCCTCCTCACAGGTGAGGCGCACCTCACCCTCTGATGCTTCGGGTAAGGGCTCACCCTCATAGCGGTTGGGCATAATTGTTAGTGTCCATATAAAGGCACCGCCCCAGATAAGAGCAAGGACAAGAAGGACTGCGAATAATTTTTTATGTTTTTTTATAAAGTTCATAGGTCACCTCGTCAGGGGGGGATTTTAAAAGCTTTACTATACTTTCGTCCGTTGCTTCTTTAGTTAGAAAATCTATCATTAATTCGACATGTTGGAATTCAACAAACTTAATCAGCATTTTTATATAAAATAAAAACATGGCAGTAGCAAATAGCAAAGATGATATAATCAACAATATCCACTTGTTCGTGAGGACTAGCTGAATTTCCTCGTTTTTAGGCTTGAGAGAATATATCCACAGTCTTTTCACATTTTTCCGTTTGCAGGAATATGTCAATAAAGCACGAATTTTGTTAACTGGTTTATTTATCCTAATGTCTTTTTAATGTACAATAGCTTTCATCATAACCGTTCTTTCCAAAAAATGAAAACGCACTGACACATTCGTTGCTATCTTTAAAAAGAATTTTTCCAACAGCTTCCACTGACGAGTAGTTGGCAACAGACCTTGAAAGTTTACCAAGAAAATATCCGACAAATTCTTTTTTATACACGATATAATTCTCTGCTTCCAAATCGTACTCGTCTTTACCGCTATGGCATTCCCAATCATCACCCATTCGGCCATTATCCCAGGACCACTCGTTCACCAAGCACCAACTGGCAGCCTCTTTTTCAATTTTCTTAGCGATGTTGTCAGGATATTCCATCGCAACTAAGTCATCAGTAGTTGCCTCCATGCAACATTTATGGTTTTCCTTGATTGTCAAAAAGAACTTTCCCATATTATCCTCCTTAAAATATATCTGTAACTGTATCTACTTACGTACTTTTATCATCAATACCCTGCGCTCTACCAGCACATAATACCACAAAATAAAACAATCAGCACAGCATCTACCAGCAGATAGATAGCAAATGCTTCGTCAAACCATCAACCAAACCAAGTAATTGGGATGTTAAAAATCATAATGCCGAATCATCCGAATCTGCCGAGACATCTGCATTGACATCTCCGTATATGGCATAACCTCCCACACTCTTTTGGAGTTCCTCGGTATTGATGGAGACTCTGATGTGGTTGTCGGTTTTTTACCTACTCAAAAGAACAACGCTTTCGACTGTTGTTTCACTGTCCCAACAGATATGTGTCACATTTTCATCCCCGTCATAAAAGACGGGGAATTTGAAATTGATACATTTTAACAGTCTACCGTCAGGCTGTTCCTCTTTGAATATCTCAACGCTTTCGATAAAGGTATTGAGAAACTTCTTTTTCTCAGCATCGGTAAACTCTTTGTACATTGTACCATAATAATGAAGAAAAAGATAGACATTTTCACCTGATATTTTTTCTTCTTTGATATTAGCTATACGGGACTGCAATTCTGTTATTTGCTCCTCTACAACCTCTATCTCATCATAAAAATCATACAGTCTGTTTTGCATATCCTGATACTTTTTATCATAATGCCTATCAGTAACATCAAGAGTATCTATCTGAGATGCAAGCTTTCTCTTTGACATAACAAGCTGATTAAGTTGTTTCTTGAATACTGCAAGCTCTTCTTCAAGACCTTCTGTGCTTACTCGTGTATTTATCTTTTCGCATAAGGCTTTTTCAAATTCAGGGTTTGATACAAGCCTTTCAATTACCTCTTCAACAGCACCGTTAACAACAGTCTGATTCCATTGTCTGTGATAATCGCACTTGTGTCCGTCAACCTTCATTCGGTGCTTACAGGCATAATAAAAGTGGTCTTTATAGATTGTGCCATCAGGCTTTTTCTTACGGTTAATATTACCGTACATTGCCGCACCGCAAACAGGACAGCGAAGCAAACCGGATAATAAGTGCTCGTGGTCAAGGTTGTAAATCTTCTCTCGTTTAACACCTAATTTCTTTCGTTTCTGCTGAGCTAACTCCCAATCTTCAACAGATACAATAGCTTCATGAATACCGTCATAAACAGGATATTGTTCTTGTTTAACTATATGATACTCATTTCGGGTACCGTTAATCTTTTCGGTTTTTCGTCTGCCGAAAGCTATCTTTCCGCAATAGACAGGGTTCTGTATAACTAACTTTATAAAATGGGCAGAAAAGGCATCTAATGTACCGTTCTGCCTTGGCTTTTTAACAATCCCGTGTTGGTTGAGATATTTGGCAATACCGTTTGCACCCATATTTGTATTTATATATTTATCAAATATAATGCGGATAGTTTCAGCTTCATCCTCGGCAATTTTCAATTCGCCCTTTTCAAGATAATATCCGTAAGGTGCAAAACCACCGTTCCATTTACCCTCTCTTGCCTTTTGCTTTCTTCCTTCCATGGTCTGAACAAGAATGTTCTCACGCTCTATTTCGGCAACAGCAGACAAAACAGAAATCATCAGCTTGCCACTGTCTTTCGAGCTGTCTATACCATCTTCAACACAAATAAGATTTGCACCATAGTCCTGCATAATCTGTAAGGATGAAAGAACATCAGCGGCATTTCTGCCGAAACGGGACAGTTTGAAAACAAGCACATAATCTATACTGTCTTTGCCACTTGCGATGTCTGATAACATCCTCTGAAACTCAAGTCTTCCGCCAATGTTTTTACCGGATTTACCTTCATCACTGTATTCACCTGCAATATGCATTTCCTGATACTCGGCATATTTACGGAGCTTTTCTCTCTGTGCATCAAGGCTGAAGCCTTCAACCTGCATTGATGTTGAAACACGGGTGTAGATATAGCAATTTAATCGTTTCATATATTTTCAACTCCTTGTAATTTTTCATTTTGATTATATTTTTCTTTCGCATGTTCGACAAATGTGTGAGGCAGGAAAATCCTGCCCCACAATACTTTTAAGCTGTTTTCTTACTTCTGATTTCTGCATCACTTTTCGGTATCTTGTCACCGTATTTCTCAATCATATCTGCGAGAAAATCTATCATCTGGTCAAATGCTATTTTCTGCTCTTTGGTGAAGGTTGAAACATCCGGAATATTAAAAGCACATTCGCCTTTTATATCGCTAATAGTTTTTACAAAACCTTCCTTTATGCTCTCATATAAATCTATAATTCTGCTAATCAATACTCATCACCTCGCATCCCTGTTTCGCTGTCGCTGAAGGTATCTGTAATAATGCTCGCAGGCTTTCATAACAAAATTTTCAAGGTCACTTTCTTTTACCTTCGGAGCAACTGTCTGTAACTTCTCTACCGAGAATTTTATTGTCGGCTTCTGATTAGCTTTCGGTTCAGTCATAATCTCAAACAAATTGTCTGTATCGAGCGAGCCTTGTTCTGACAGTTTTCTGATTCTCTGTGCTTGTGAGAGTGATGGGGTTATCTCATCCGTTTCATAAGTTTCAAGTACCATCTGCTGTTCTTCGGGCGGTAAATATGAAAGCTCAACTGCTGGACGGAATGCCATTCTGCCGCTGTCAACAAGGTCAAGAAGCGGCTTTTCAAGGTTAGTCAGACGGATATACTGCCTGATAGTTTCTCTGTTATCCTCGCTTTCGTTTGCAAGCTTCTGAATGGATGTTTCTGACTTCTGCAACATTGTTGCAGAAGTTGCATCTGTCTCCAAATCACTTCTGTACCCCTGCCTCTTCATAGCATCAAGCTTCATTTTGTATGCAGCGGCTTTTTCGCTTGGCAAGATTTGCTCTCTATGACAGAGGTTAGCATCAATCATCGCTATGATTGCATCGTCCCTTGAAAGATTAAGCACTCTCACGGAAACAGAGGTGATACCTAAATGTTTACACGCTTCCCATCTGCGATAGCCGGAGATAATTTCAAATTTTCCGCTTTTGGTATCATCAGGTTTACGAACAGTAATAGGTTCAAGAATACCGAACTTCTTAATGCTTTCGGTTAAATCGCTCATTGCCTTGTCATCAACAACTTTAAATGGTGACTCGGTGAGAGGTGTGAGTGTATCTGTAAATACGCTCATAGTTGTTACTAAGTTTTCAAAATTTTTGTTCATAATAAAAAAATCCTTTCTAAATAAAATTGCACCTCATCGGGTGCGTTCAAATTTTCGTATTTTACTGATTTCTGCCTGATGCTCTTTTTGTAAGAGCTCATACAGGTGAGGAGATTTATCAAGAATATCTTCCGCCTGTTTGAGTTTTTTCTCAATGGCGTAATTTCTTGTGTAATCTCCTTACGCAGGGCTTTGTACCTCTCTTTTTCTTCAGGGGTATTTGCTCTACGTTTTTTGTTGTCTGCCTTGCTTCGTTTTTCTTCAAGCTCGGCAATTTTTCTTTTTGTTTCATCAACAGTAACTGTTAAATCATCCGTAGTCTGTATCTGATTGTCGGTTAAGAAATGATAATCAGCTACATATTGCTTGATATCCTTTGCGGCGTGCCTCATTTCAGGAGATATGAGCATTGCATCTGCAACTTCTTTCAGTAATTGGAAAACTAATATAATGAGCAGGAACATAGTGTTTACATAAATAACCTCAGGTCGTTTGCCGTGCTCAATGCCGAACTCCAATTTCTTTCTGACAGATTCAAGTGGAAAGCATCTGCGCCTTGCATAGAAGAAGTTATTCCAATCAGCAAGATGATGTCCGCTGTAATAGGTTTCATTGAATCTTTTCTCTATACCTTCTACTGTATATCCAAGACCTTCAACCCTGACGCCTCTTTCCCAATCCTTTGCTTTGATGGTAAAATGCCTGTAATCAACCTCATATCCCATAGTCCAAAGAACTCTTCTGAATTCATCCCAATTTGTAGCTACGGTAAGACAAATTTCAATATCTTCTCTTAGCATATCTCTGTGAGTTTTCTTGCCTTGCTTATGAAGCCAATAGGCAGCTTTCTCACCACCGTAAAAGGGCGCATTTTCAAGAACGGATTTGCCACGTTCTTTGCAAATGGCATCGGAAATCTCACGGAGCTTGTAATGGTCAGAGATATGATTTTCAAACTTTCTGCCCGTTTTAAAGGAAACAGAGTTAACGACAAAATGATTGTGCAGGTGGTGATGTTTATCCAAATGAGTAGTAACAACAATCTCATATTCATCACCCCACATCCTTTTAGCTGTTTCAACACCGATACTGTGGCACTCTTCGGGTGTTACTTCATTTTCTTTGAAGCTCTGAAAGCCGTGATAAGCCACATTACCGCCAAGCTTTCCGTAATGAACCTTGGTAGTCATCATATGCTCATAGGCTCGTTGAACGGGACAGTTGATAGCTGATACATAAAGCTTCTCATCAGTTTTCTTATCGTTCTCGGCATATTGCAAAGTTTGGTACAAATCTTCATCAAAATATTTCTTATCAATGGTTTTATCTGGGTTTTCAGCATACTGAATAACATCTTTAAGTCGGCTCTTTACGGGCCAGAATCCTGTGGTAGCAATAAGTCATTCACCTCCTTTTTCGGACTTAAAATTTCACTA
>JAFZFT010000105.1 GCA_017555765.1 Clostridia bacterium
CTACAAACCAGACAGGTTCAGCATTCAAGAAGCGTGAAGATACCCATAAGATGGCAGAAGCTAACAAGGCTTTCGCACACTACAGATATTAATTTCGCGCTGCATATGGCAGCATGAATATTCTGTTATAGGACAAGCAGTTGTCCACATTCTAAATAATATAAGGAGAAAAATCCATGTCGAGAAGTTGTCCTCTTGAGCGTACCAGAAATATTGGTATCATGGCTCATATCGACGCCGGTAAGACTACAACATCAGAACGTATTCTTTACTACACCGGTGTTAACCATAAGATTGGTGAAACCCACGACGGTTCAGCAACTATGGACTGGATGGAGCAGGAGCAGGAGAGAGGTATTACAATTACTTCAGCTGCTACAACTTGCTTCTGGAAGGACCATCGTATCAATATCATCGACACTCCGGGCCACGTTGACTTTACTGTTGAAGTTCAGCGTTCACTCCGCGTACTTGACGGTTCAGTAACTGTTCTTTGCGCTAAGGGCGGCGTTGAGCCTCAGAGTGAAACTGTTTGGCGTCAGGCTGACGAGTATAAAGTACCCAGAATGATCTATGTTAACAAGATGGACATCATGGGTGCAGACTTCTACCGTGTTCTCAAGATGGTTAAGGAGCGTTTCAACTGTAATGCAGTTCCCATTCAGCTCCCCATCGGCTCAGAAAACACCTTCAAGGGTATTGTTGACCTTGTAAACAACAATGCTATCGTATACTACGATGACCTCGGTAAGGATGTTAGAGTAGAAGAAATCCCCGAAGAAATGAAGGACCTCGCTGAAGAATACCGTAGCAACCTCGTTGAAGCAGTTTGCGAAATGGACGAGGAGCTTATGGAAAAGTACTTCGAAGGCGAAGAGCCCTCAGTTGAAGAGATGAAGAGAGTAATTCGTATGGCAACTATTGCTAACGATATGGTTCCCGTTTGCTGCGGTACTTCATACCGTAACAAGGGTGTTCAGCCTCTCCTCGACAACATCGTAGACTATATGCCCGCTCCCACAGACATCGAGGCTATCAAGGGTGTTAACCCCGATACAGAAGAAGAAGAAGTTAGACACTCATCAGACGATGAGCCCTTTGCAGCTCTTGCATTCAAGATTGCAACTGACCCCTTCATGGGTAAGCTTTGCTTCTTCCGTGTATACTCAGGTACTGTAGAAGCTGGTACAACAGTTTACAACTCAGTTAAGGATAACAGAGAAAGACTCGGACGTATTCTTCAGATGCACGCAAACCACAGAGAAGATATCGACATCGTTTACGCTGGTGATATCGCTGCTACTGTTGGTCTTAAGAATACCACCACAGGTGATACTCTTTGCGACGCTAAGAATCCCATCATTCTCGAATCAATGAACTTCCCCGAGCCCGTTATCCGTGTTGCTATCGAGCCCAAGACCAAGGCAGGTCAGGAAAAGATGGGTATCGCTCTTCAGAAGCTTGCTGAAGAAGACCCCACATTCCGTTGCTATACAGATGAAGAAACAGGCCAGACCATCATCGCAGGTATGGGTGAGCTTCATCTTGAAATCATCGTTGACAGACTTCTCCGTGAATTCAAGGTAGAAGCAAACGTTGGTAAGCCTCAGGTTGCATACAGAGAAACAATCCGTATGGAAGCTGCTTCAGATATGAAGTATGCTCGTCAGTCAGGTGGTAAGGGTCAGTACGGTCACGTTAAGATCCGCATCGAGCCCAACCCCGACAAGGGCTACGAGTTCGTTAACAGCATCGTTGGTGGTTCAGTTCCCAAGGAATACATCGGTCCCGTTGACCAGGGTATCCAGGGCGCTATGCAGTCAGGTGTTATCGCCGGCTACAGCATGGTTGACGTTAAGGTTACACTTTACGACGGTTCATACCACGAAGTTGACTCATCAGAAATGGCCTTTAAGATCGCAGGTTCAATGGCATTCAAGGATGCTGCTAAGAAGGCAAATCCCGTTCTTCTCGAACCCATCATGAAGGTTGTTGTTATCACTCCGGAAGATTACATGGGCGACGTTATCGGCGACCTTAACTCACGCCGTGGTATCATCCAGGGCTTCGAAGATCGTACAGGTGTTAAGCAGATCAACGCAAGAGTTCCTCTTGCAGAAATGTTCGGCTACGCTACAGACCTCCGTTCAAAGACACAGGGTCGTGGCCAGTACGTAATGGAACCCGACGGTTACATGGAAATTCCCAAGTCAATTTCTGAAGCAATCGTATCAGAAAGAGCTAAGAGAGACTAATTTTTCTCAAAAAACTCTTGCAATTCTGTCACATAACTGATAGAATATAAAAGATGCAGTTATTAACTGCAACACCAAAAAATAAAATTGTCAATATTAAGGAGGAAATTCCAATGGCAAAAGCAAAATTTGAAAGAAGCAAGCCTCACGTTAACATTGGTACTATCGGCCACGTTGACCACGGTAAGACAACTCTTACAGCTGCTATCACAAAGACCCTCGCTATGAAGGGCGGCGCAGACTTCATCGACTACGCTAACATCGACAAGGCTCCCGAAGAAAGAGAAAGAGGTATTACAATCAATACTTCACACGTTGAGTACGAGACAGAAACACGTCACTACGCTCACGTTGACTGCCCGGGCCACGCCGACTACATCAAGAACATGATCACAGGTGCTGCACAGATGGACGGTGCTATCCTTGTTATCGCTTCAACAGACGGCCCCATGGCTCAGACAAAAGAACACCTTCTTCTTGCTCGTCAGGTTGGCGTTCCCTACATCATCGTATTCATGAACAAGGTTGACCAGGTTGACGACGAAGAGCTTCTCGAACTCGTTGAAATGGAAATCCGTGAGACTCTTGACGAATATGAATTCCCCGGCGATGATACACCCATCATCAAGGGTTCAGCTCTTAAGGCTCTCGAATACACAGGCGGCGACATCAACGCTCCCGAAGTAGCTCCCATCTGGGAACTCATGGCTGCAGTTGACAGCTACATCCCCACTCCCGATCGTAAGGCAGACCTTCCCTTCCTTATGCCCGTTGAAGACGTATTCACAATCACAGGTCGTGGTACTGTTGCAACTGGTAGAGTTGAAAGAGGTCAGCTCAAGACTGGTGAAGAAATCGAAATCGTTGGTCTTACAGAAGAAAAGAGAAAGACTGTATGTACAGGTATCGAAATGTTCCGTAAGATCCTTGACTATGCAGAAGCAGGCGACAACATCGGTGCTCTTCTCCGTGGTATCCAGAGAACAGAAATCGAGCGTGGCCAGGTTCTTGCAAAGCCCGGTTCAATCCAGCCCCACACAAAGTTCCGTGGCCAGGTTTACGTTCTTAACAAGGACGAAGGCGGCCGTCACACACCTTTCTTCAACAACTACCGTCCCCAGTTCTACTTCCGTACAACTGACGTAACAGGTATCATCAAGCTTCCCGAGGGAACAGAGATGTGCATGCCTGGTGACAACGTTGAAATGGACGTTGAACTTATCACAGAGATCGCTATCGAAGAAGGTCTTCGTTTCGCTATCCGTGAAGGTGGTCGTACAGTTGGTTCAGGCGTTGTTATCGCTATCAACGAATAATTTAACTGTATAAATTAAGACTCTCACATATGTGGGAGTCTTTTTTTGTGCTAAAAAAAGCAGGTACAACCGTACCTGCTTTTCCTGTCTACTGACTACCGGCTACTCATCTTGAACTGCCGTTAAGCAACTCAAGATATCCCTCCATATCAAACTCATCAAGTCCGCTGTCTTTGCGAAGATAAAGAGGATGGTGGGGATGTCCCTTTTTCGATATCGCACCTGATGAATACCAATTTGAATCGTACTTCATTGAAATATCAACCATTTCACGAAGGCAGTCCTTGAGATAGGGGCGCATTTCAACAATAGTACCCCAAGCCGCCCACACAGAAGGCTTTTCTTTTTCATAAAGAGAAAGTATATACTCAAATGCCTTCATATTTTCTTTATGAAGAGCCTTATTGAGCTCCTTATCCATATCGTCGGGCTTTGTGGCTCTCTGTGCATAGACATTAAACATAATAAAGCTGTCATAGCCGTTGCCGAGGGCAATTCGCTCAACTGATTTGAGGGTATTGTCAAGGTCGTTGGGTGCAGCGGTTGAAGGGTTTATACCGATGCAGATAAGTGGATTTTTCCCGACGGTACCGAGTATGTAACGGTATTCGCCGTAATGATTCGGTACATAAAGCCAATCCTCAACGTTGTATTCTATATGATTTTGTATTTTGCTTTCCTCGAGAGCTTCGTAAAACTCTTTGATTTCAACGAGCTGACTCTGACTTTTTGGTATGTGCATACTTTCACTTCCTTTGCATTTGATTATATCAATTTACAGGTTGTTTTGTCAACCTTGACACGAAGAGGGATTTCATATATAATAATATAGAAATATTATGTAATCAGGGAGGTTTAATATGGCAGAAAATAAAATCAACAGTCCGCTTGTAAGAGATAGCTGGTTTGATAATGTGAAGGCGTTTCTTATAATCTGCGTTTTTGTGGGCCATCTTGCCAACGGACTTTTCAGTACAAGTAATTGGTGGGTTGTTGCCCTGCAGAATTTCATCTATGTTTTCCATATGCCCGCATTTATGATTGTATCGGGCAGATTTGCAAAAAAGAGAATCGACACGAAGGATTGGCAGACAGTTGTTTCCAAGATGGTCATTCCGTACCTTATATTCCAGACGGCGTTTCTTGTTATTTACTCGTCACTTGCTGCCACTCCGTCAAAGTTTAACTACTTCAATCCGCTTTTCGGCTTGTGGTACTTCCTTAATGTTGGTGTATATACAATAGTAACCTCATATCTGAAGAAGCACGAATGGCTGTTTATCGCCTCTATTGTTGCGGCAGTGGCAGTCGGCTTCTGCGGTACGACTCTGTACGGCGGCTTCCACAGAATAATAACCTTCTACCCCTTCTTCCTCTTCGGATATTACAGTGCGGGTATGAGCTTTGATTTCTGCAAAAAGCCGGGCTTCAGAGTGTGCAGCTACCTTATGTTTGCTGTTATCGGACTCTTTGTTCTGTATAACTTTAAAAACGGCAACAAGGATATAAGCTGGAACCTTCTTTGTATGAATAAAAACTATGCATACATCGCAAAGGCTATGAAATGGAGTACTCTCGATACCGTTGCTCATACTGTTTTCAGATACTTTATGGGCTTTATAGGCTTCTTTATGGTGCTCGGTATGATGCCGACGAAGAAAACCTTCTTCTCGTACATCGGTAAGCATTCGGTTTATGTTTATGTACTTCACTGTATACTAATAGTTATCCTTCGTGAGCTCGACGAAGACTATGACCTTCTGAGAGTACTCACAGATAAGTGGAGACTTCTCATCTATTGCTTCTCGGGTGTACCGCTTTCCTTTGTACTCGCAAGTAAGCCCGTACGAAAAGCTACACGGTGGTTTGTCGCTCCGGATATCGATATTAAGAGAATGATGAGACGCCTGACGGGTGTTGAAGAAAAGGAGGTAAAATAATGGCTGAAACAAAAAGTCCTCTTCTTACAAAGAAGGAAAACCGTGATTATCTGTACGATAATATGAAGGCTTTCCTTATAATAAGTGTTGTTGTCGGTCACTTTGCTTCCGGTGGTACGGGGGCAGGCTTCGGTGTTGATGCTGAGCTCAGTACTCTCGTAACACTTCTCAAAAAGTTTATCTACGTTTACCATATGCCCGTATTTATGATAGTATCGGGTAGATTCGCAAAGAGCAGAATCAATAAGGACGATTGGCCGAAGGTTATCTCCAAGGTGCTTGTTCCGTACCTTTCAGCACAGATACTTATGCTTCTTCTCTGCTGCGTTGTTAAGGACTCTATCCTTTCAAAGAGCTTCTCATTCCTTAATCCTCTTTACGGAATGTGGTATATGTTCAATGTGGCGGTATATACTATATTTACCGCTAAGGTAAAGGATAAAAAGTGGCTTTTCCCCGTGTCTCTTGTTGTTGCACTCAGTGTCGGCTTCGGACTTTCTATTCTTTGGGGCGGCTTCCACAGACTCGTATGCTACTATCCCTTCTTCGTCTTCGGTTACCTTACTGCAAATAAGAGCTTCGACTTCTGCAAGAAGCCCTGGTTCAGAGTGCTTGCAGTAATCGCCTTTGTCGGACTTGCCTATTACGTTTTCACAAGAGGACAGTACATCAATTACAGTCTTCTGAGTATAAACAAGAGCTACCTTTACATCTCAAAGGCTACAAAGACTCCTATGATGAGAGTATTTATAAACGCAGTCGGCAGATATATAATGGCATTTGTCTTCTTCTTTGTAATCCTCGGTATAACACCGTCGAAAAAGACAATTTTCTCATATATCGGTCAGCACTCGGTTTATGTTTATATCCTTCATCTGTTTATCGTAATTGCACTTAGAAACTACGATACAGATTACAAGCTTCTTTCACACATCAACACATGGTGGGAGCTCGGTGCTTACTTCGGTCTCACGGTTGTGCTTTCGTTCATCCTTGCAAGTAAGCCGGTAAGAACAGTGGCAAGACCCTTCCTTGCTCCTGACTTTGACCTTGAAAGAGCCGCAAAAAAGCTCGTGGGTATTGATAAGAAGGAAACAGAAGCAAAATAACACTATCATATAATCCGTCGGTTAAGTCCGGCGGATTTTTCTTTTACGTTCTGCAGACGGTGGGGGAGCGGCGGCGCGGATGTCCCATCCGCTCCCGTCTCCGCTTCGCTCCGCCGCCCGTGCGCTCGCTACCACTCGCGCACCCGCCGCTCTTCTGCTCATCCACCGCTGACGCGGTCCCCCTTCTCTGAGAGTACTCATCCACCGCTGACGCGGTCCCCCTTCTCTAAAAGAGAAGGCTTTTTTTGTGCTGACCTTTTAAGTTATCTCAACCTATAAAAAAAGATGAAGAAAAGCCCTCTCTTGTAGAGAGGGTGGCCGAGCGGAGCGAGGTCGGGTGAGTTCGTAGAGAGGGTGGCCGAGCGGAGCGCGGTCGGGTGAGTCCGTAGAGAGGGTGGCGGCGAAGCCGACGGGTGAGTCCGTAGAGAGGGTGGCCGAGCAGAGCGAGGTCGGGTGAGTTCGTAGAGAGGGTGGGTGCCCCTCTCGTCAAAGTGCACAAAATAAAGTATTTCTTTTTTACCATAAAGCCTTCACAAAAATTTAAAATTTGCTTGATTTATTCTTTTTTATTAACTATAATAATACTGTGTAATTATAAGGGTGAACTATACCCTTTTACCGTGGAAGATGACGGTCACAAATTCCGGCTGAAGCACAGGGAGGTCAGTTGTGTTCGGAATAACGGTCTGATTCTTTCAGCAAAATTTAATAACGGTTTTTAAACCGAATCCACTTTATTTAAGGGGGAAAACAAAAAATGAAAAACAATTTATTCAAAAAGTCA
>JAFZFT010000106.1 GCA_017555765.1 Clostridia bacterium
GGAGGGCATCGTCGCCGAAGCGCTCGCAGTGCGAGATGAAGCGAGGTGAGGATGGCGCAGCGGTCGAAAGTTGCCCGCGCTCCAAGCGGAAAGCAACTTTCGGGCACCGCAAGAGGATAGTAATATCTAAGGGCGTAGTAGGATTTAATAATAACAATCTTTCTCAGCGTACATCACTGATGGCTCGCTTCCGCAGTTTGCTGTTGGAGGCGGACTATATGTATATTTTAAAGATGCCGAGCCGTGTCTATAAAAAAGAGCGCTTTGCATCCTTTGTCGCTCCGGACAAAGGATGTGCCACAGCGGCATGAGCGTTACCACGGCTGAAGCCTCATTGAAACAGGAAGATGAAAAAGCAAATAAAAAAGCTCAGGTTTTTCTCCTGAGCTTTTTGTTAGGTTTTATTCAGCCTTTGCAACTGCCTTCTTCTCCGGCAGCTGTGCAACGATGATAGCAATAAACATAAGCACACATCCGATGCCTTCTCTTAATGTCGGAAGCTGACCGAGAATGACAAGTGAGGTGAGTACGGCGAAAACCGACTCAAGACTCATCAGCATTGAAGCGAGGGTAGGCTCTGTCCTCTTCTGAGCGATAATCTGGAATGTGAAGGCGATACCGCTTGACATAATACCTGCATATGCGATTGAAATGGCGGCAGCCTTGATGTTTTCAAGACTTGCTTCCTCGAAAAGGAGAGCGGGGATGATGCATATAACCGCCGCAACGAAAAACTGCATGGCGGAAAGCTTCACTCCGTCGATGTCGGGTGCAACCTTGTCGATAACGAGAATATGTACTGCATAAAGAGCGGCACACAGAAGCACGAAAAGGTCAGCGGGGACAATGGAGTTATCCTCCTTGACACAGAGAAGATAAAGTGCGACAACGCTTATGCCTATACAACCCCAGATAATCGGGCGTACCTTTTTGCCGAGGAAAAGGGAGAATACAGGCACGAGAAGAATATAAAGGGCGGTGATGAAGCCTGCCTTTCCCGGCTCTGTACCCTTGTCGAGACCTATCTGCTGAGAAGCAGAGGCACCGAAAAGGATAATACCGCAGGTGATGCCTCCGATAATGAGGGCCTTTATATCTTTTTTAGTGGATTTTACAAGAGTGCCTCTTTTCTTTTTGCCCATATCTGTTACGAAAATAACGGGCAGAAGCACCGCTGTGCCGAGAAAGCTTCTCAGACACAGAAAGGTGAAGGGACCAAGATGCTTTGCACCCTCGGACTGTGCAACGAAGGCACTGCCCCAGATGAAGGCGGCAATAATAAGCAGCAAGGGACCTATAAGCTTGTTTTGTTTCATTTTGTACCTCATTTGTTTTAAAGTTCTTATGCAAGTGCGGGAATGTACTTTCCTAAAAGCTCGAAGCCGTAATATACAATCGGTGAAAAAACAATGGCGGGAAGATAGTTTGCTACCTTGAATTTACCTATACCCGTAAGGTTGAGACCGAGTGCGAAGATGAGAAGTGCACCTACGGAGGTTATCTCCGCAATTGCACCTGCACTGAGTACGGGAGCAAGTAAGCCTGATGCGAGTACGAGACCGCCCTGGAAGATAAATACAAAAAGAGCGGCAAAGATTACACCTGCACCGAGAGATGCACTGAGCATCATCGATGAGAAAAGGTCGAGAAGACTCTTTGTGAAAATAGTTGTATGGTTACCCTCGAGACCTGACTCCAGGGAGCCGACGATTGTCATTGAGCCCACACAGAAAACAAGAGATGCGGTAACGAAGCCCTGAGCAAAGGAGTTTTTGTCTGAGTTTTTGCTTTTGAGCTTTTTTGAGAGAAAATCACCTGCACCGTTGAGTCTTTTGTCAATATCAATTGCAGTACCGACAATAGCACCGATGACCATTGAGATGATTGTAACAAGAACATTCTGTCCCTTGAGCATACCGTCAGCCATACCCTGAATACCGATGAGCAGAGTACAAAGACCGATGCCTGTCATAACCGCATCAGTGAATTTTGCAGATATACCCTTTTTGAAAATAAGTCCGACGGTGCTTCCGAGAAGGACAGTACCGACATTTACGATAACACCAAGCATTTTTACACTTCTTTTCTGTTATTATTCAGTAGCTTCTTTTACTGCAAGTGCAAGCTGGTCGGGGCATGATGTGCCCTTGAAGCCGCAACGGATGCCCTTGAGTCTTGAAATGAGCTCCTCTGCAGTCATACCCTCTGCGAGAGCTGCAACACCCTGAGTGTTACCGCCGCAGCCGCCTGTGAAGCGTACGTTACGTACCTTTCCGTCGATGATTTCGAAGTCTATCTTTCTTGCGCAAACGCCTTTTGTTTTGTATGTGTATTCCATAATAATACCTCCTTAAGATTAAACAATAGATATAATAATAGTTGAAGCAAGAGGCTTTGTCAAGAGAGAATATATAAAAGTGCCGTTATAAGGTCGCGGTTTTTCTCGTCCGGGGCAAGGAGTACGATAAGAGCTATTATTACTGCTTCGTCTGTATAGTTGCGTTTCATCAGCCAAGCTCCTTTATAAGCGGCATAAGTGACATCATCTGCAGAAGCTGTATGGCATTATCCACCTTTTTTCTGCGAGGGGGACTAAGCATAGGCTTAAGGTCACGGAGAAGTCTGCAACGTGGGTCTTCGGGCTGACTGCCAAGCTTATTCATAAGTGAGGCAAGCCTCATAACCGTATCCATATCTATATTAAAGGGCGGCGGGGGAGAGCTGTCCTTCTTTTCTTCCTTTTCCTTCGGTTCGGAATCGGAGAAAAATGAGGATGCAAGCTTTGTTATGTTTTCCACATCCGACGGAGAAAGTGAGGAAAGTATATCGTTTATTGCCTCGGGAGTAATATCGCCCGTAAACATCGGCTTACTCCTTGTCTTTATTCTGCAGCATTGAAATAATCCGCTTTGCTATGGGAGAATTCATAACCTCACGGAGCTTCTCGGGGTCACTGAGTACGCTTTTAAGCTTTTCAGACTGTGAAGAAGTCAGATGTTCATTGAGAAAGGTACTGTCAGGGGTCTTGCCCTCGGCTGAAAGCTCCCTTGCCTTATCAAGTATTCCGTTTAGTTGTTCTTTAGAAAGATTTGTTCCGTTATCCATTGAAAAACCTCCCGATGTGTGATAATATAATTATTAATATGTACCGAAGGAGAGGATTATGAATGGATATACTTGTGTTCAGTGACTCTCACGGCAGAAAAGACCTTGCAGTGCGTATGCTTGAGAAGGAAAAGGATTGCAAAACCGTCTTTTTTCTCGGCGACGGTGAAAGAGAGGCTCTTTTTCTTAAGGAGACCTGCAAGGACAGAAGCTTTATCTGTGTAAGAGGCAACAACGATTACGCTTCTCAGTTTGATACGGTTGCCTACAAGCACATTGACGGAGTAACAATTATGGCTTGTCACGGTCATACCTGTGACGTACGCTTCAGCCGTCGTACTCTCTTTTACAAGGCGGCGGATGTTATGGCACATCTTGCTCTTTACGGTCATACTCACGTACCTCTTGCGGAAGGCGACCCGATGTCGGGTGTATGTGCGGTAAACCCCGGTGCTCTCTGTAACGGAAGCTACTGTGTTATAAGTATTGAAAAAGGAAAATACGATATTTTCCATAAAACTCTCTGAGAGGGAATATAAATAAGTAAATCTTACCGCTTCGGCGGTGTGAAATAAAAAAGAAAGAAGGCTTACTATGACCTTGAACAAAAACAACGGTACCGGCAGAAGAATCACCGTGATGCTTCTTGTTATGGTGCTCATTATGAGCTTTATGTCATTTTCCGCTTTTGCCGAGAATGATGCAAAGACCGCAACCGATGTTGCAGCGGGCTGTATGACAGAGGTTGAAATCGACACAGAAAACGAAGACCACGCAACCGTACTCGTAAACGGTGTAGCAGCTGAAGAGATTATCCTTGCTTGCGGTGAGGAATTCACTCTTGAGGTTACTGCGGACGACGGATATTTCATCAGAAAAATCCTTGTTGAAAAAGAAAATGCAGACGGCAAGGACGAGGAGATAATCATCTCTCTTACTGATGACAAGAGCTTCAGCGGTACTCTTGTTGCCGAAAATGACATGACAGTTGAAATCAAAATCACATCTGACAGCTTCAGATTCTTTGATTCCTTCCTCGGTCTCGACCTTGCAGTTTTCGAGTGGGTACAGGGTATCAGAAACCCCGTGCTTACAGTTTTGATGAAGGTTATCACAACTCTCGGTGACGAGGGTATCCTCTTCATAGCAATCGGTCTCATACTTCTCCTCACAAAGAAGTACCGTAAAATCGGTCTTACAATCCTTGTTGCACTTGTTGTTATGCTTATCTGCAACAACTTTGTGCTTAAGGAAATCTTTGCAAGAGAGCGTCCCTTCAACCTCTTTGCAACCTTCCCCGAAAAGTACGCAGACTGGGGCGGAGAAGCCGCAAGATATATTTATCCCAATTTCGTAAAGGCTCCTCACAGCTACTCATTCCCCTCAGGTCACACATCATCAGCCTTTGCTGCAGGTGTTGCAGTGCTTATCTGTAACAGAAAGTTCGGTATTCCCGCTACGATCTTTGCGTTCATTATGGGCTTTACAAGAATTTACGTAGGTGTACATTACACAACAGACGTTATTGCAGCCGCAATCGTTGGTATATTTTATGCTATCCTCGGCTTCATCATTGCAAAGTATCTCTTCCCCATCGCAGATAAGCTTATCGATAAGGTTTTAGGAAAGCTCTTCAAGAAAAAGAAGGAAGAAACAAAATGAAAAAGGTTGCCTTGATTCTCAGTGTAGTACTTCTTCTTTGTGCGCTGACCGCATCTGCATCGGCACTTACCTATAACGGCTTCATATGTGATGAAAACAGTAAGAGCTCTCTTACTCTTACAGGACTTGAGTATGAAATCGCAAGCGGTGATGTGGTTGTTCCCGAGAAGGTGGGCGGCAAAAACATAACTGCAATAGGTATGAATGTTTTCAGCTACAAGCAGTTTATTACATCTGTTACCCTTCCCTCAACTGTTACTGAAATAGCTGACGGTGCCTTCCATATGTGCGTAGGTCTTGAGGAGATTGTTATTCCGTCAAGTGTGAAAAGTCTCGGCGCAAAAATGTTCCGCGACTGTAAAGCACTTAAAACCGCTTACATTTACGGCGAAGATGTGAGTATCGGTGAGGATTTCTTCCTCGGCTGTGAAAAGCTTGAAGCAATCTATCTTTCCGACGGGGTAAAATCAGTTTCCGAATCTGCAATAGCTGAATGCACCGCTCTTACTGACATATACTGTCAGGGTGCAAAGGGCTCTGTAGTTTTCGAGGGAGATGCTCTTGAAAAGCTCAATATACAGGTTCATTATGAATATGATTACGAGGGTTTCCCGAAGGAGCTTCCTGAGGAGACTGCTACAGATTCCGCAGAGGTTAGTACAGATGCTGAGTCTCAGCAGAAAAAGCCCGGTATGATTATCGTGGTTATTGCTCTGCTTCTTCTTGCAGGCGGTGCAGTGCTTGTGATTAAGAAAAAGAAATAATAGCAAAGCGTCGGATAAAAAATCCGACGCTTCAGCTTGTCGAAAAAGTGTTTTCGACAAGCTGATCAGGCTGGTGAGAAAGTTGCAAGATGGCCTTTTCTTCACCCCGAAGCTGTACGATGGTACCGCGAGAGGGTGAAAAAAGGTCAAAACGATACAAAAATCGTCGGGATTCGATGTCCCGACGATTTTTTTTGAAGTTTTTGTGCAAATAATTCGAACAAGATAATTACAATGTTTTTTCTGAATCGTTGGTCTTGTGACTTTATCGACAGTCTGAAGCGTCGGATAAAAAATCCGACGCTTTATTTTTGAAGCAGTGCTTATAAAAGAGGAGTAATCGATTCTGCACTTTTATTGTACCCGGTAAGCCGTAGACCGTCAACTGTAAGGCTTCGGCAGAGTACGGAAAAAGAGTATAAAAAAAGAGCCTTCCATATGGAAGACTCTTGATTTTTTTAGCCGATGGGATAAATGAATTCTTGTCCCTCAAGGTAGTAGCCGTTGTAGAAGTCTCTGATTCTTACAACGATTTCGTCATCGTAAACCTCAACCTGAGCACCGATGCCTGTGCCTGCTTCATCCTTGTGTGTTACCTTGGGAAGATTGATGCAGTCAACACCGTTGAGGGTGTAAACGCTGTACTGATCGTATTCGCGGTGAGTGTGTCCGCAGAAGTAAAGAAGATTATCGTAATCGTTGAGGATATCGGTAAGCTCGTCGCTGCTTCTTTCTGCAAGATAGTCTGCGGGATGATGTGACATCACGAAGATGGGAGCCTTCTTTTCAGCGGCCTCATCGAGTACGCTCTTGAGCCAGCTGAGCTGAGTGTCTGAAAGATACATATCGTTCACTGTTGCATCCTCGCTTGAAAGACAGATGATGTAGCAGCCCTTGACAACCTGATAGTAATAAGGCTCTGTGAGGTTCTTTGTGAAGAATGCGTTGTTATAATAGAGGAAACGGTTTTTGTATTCCTCGTAGTCGCCTTCACCGTTACTGAAGTCGTGATTACCTGCTGTAACTATTATCTTGTCAGCGGGATTCATTGAGTTGACAAGTCCGTAGAAGAGAAGATTCTCTATGTTCTGACCATTCATTGTGTTGTCACCGAGGAAAACGAGAGCATCGTTTCTGCCTGCAAGAAGGCTTACATCATCGAGTACCTTTGTGAGAGCACCGTAGGACTTTGTAAAGGTGAATTCCTGATCAAGGCCTTCAATATGTGCGTCGGAAAGTACTGAGAAAACAACGGGATGCTCCTCAGGTGCCTTGACTGTGTGTAATTCGCCTGTGCCTGAGCCGAGGGTGAATAAGGTCATAATCACTGCGAGAATTGAAGCGATAGCTTTTCCGAAAAGATATAACATTGTCATAATTTGCCTTCTTTCTTCTTATCAGATTTTGAAGATTGTTGTGCTTACAAAGGCTTCGCCCTTCTTGAAGGTGCACTGGGGGAAGTCGGGCTGATTGGGTGTGTCGGGATAATACTGTGTTTCAAGGCAGAAGCCGTAGTGCTTCCCGAGTGCAATACCGTCCTTGCCGGTTTCAGTGCCGTCGAGGAAGTTGCCTGTGTAAAGCTGTACGCCGGGAAGGTCGCTGTAAACCTCGAGCTTTCTGCCGCTCTGCTCGTCCTTTACCTTTGCAACGGGACGAAGCTTGCCCTTTTCACCGTTTACGCAGAAGTTGTGGTCATAGCCTCTGCACATAATGAGCTGATTGTCGTCGGCTCCGATATCTCTGCCGATTTTCTTGGGCTCTCTGAAATCAAATGCGGTACCCTCAACACTGCGAAGCTCACCTGTAGGAATGCTGAATTCGTCGGTGGGTGTGAAGTAGTCGCAGAAAAGCTGAAGCTCGTGACCGAGCACATCGCCGTTAGCGGTAGTGCCGAGATTGAAGTAAGCGTGATTTGTCATATTGATAACTGTTTCACAATCGGGCACTGCCTTGTAGTTGATTTCAAGCTCATTGCGGTCTGTGAGAATGTATGTAACGGTAACCTCAAGGTTTCCGGGGAAGCCTTCGTTGCCGTCTGCTGAGTAGTATGAAAATTCAACTGCATCGTCGTCGATGATGATAGCCTTCCAGAGGGCACTGTTGAATTCTCCGCCGCCGTGAAGACAGGTTGTGTCCTTCTCGTTGCGGGTAACCTGATATTCCTTGCCGTCTACGGTGAATTTACCGCCGCAGATTCTGTTAGCGTACTGACCGATGATGTTGCCGGTGTAGGTGCCTGAAGCAATGTGGGATGCAACGTTGTCGAAGCCCATAATGATATCGCCCATATTGCCGTCCTTGTCGGGGCAGCAGAATGACTGAAGTGTTGCGCCTCTGGTGATTATACCTGCTGAAACACCGTTGTTGTTTTCAATTGTGTAAAGATAAACCTCTCTGCCGTCGGGCATTGTGTCGAAAAGTGTTTTTGTAACGCTCATTGGTATCTTACCTTTCATAAAAAAATAACCGATAGGTGACTGAGTCCCTACCGGTTAATATTAACACATAATTTTCTGTTTGTAAAGATTTACATTTCCCCCTGAAGAGAAAAGAGTGTCTGAAGAGTTTTATTTGCAACGGGGATAGCATCGTTGTAGCCGATGCCGCCGTTTTGCAGACATACAACTATAGCGTAGGGGAAATCCTCTCTTTGTGAGAAGCCCACAAACCAGGCATGGCTCTTGTCACCGATAACCTCGGCGGAGCCTGTTTTACCGCACATTTCAAGGTTGGGGAATTTCTTGTCTCCGTAATAGTTTTTTACATTGGAGCGGAGCATTTCCCCGATTTTATCTGCCGTTTCGGGAGAAAGCTTGATAGCAGTGCTTTCTGTGGTTTTTACCTGAGAAAGTGAGGAGGATTCCTCGATGATGTAGGGGTTTACGGCAGTACCTCCGTTAGCAATTGCACCCATAAGAAGGAGCATCTGTGTGGGATTGACAAGGGTAGTGTACTGTCCGATGCCCGCCCAGCCGAGGTCGAGGTTTGTGCTCTCGGAAACATCGAAGCTGCTTCTTACAGTTGTGATTCTTCCGATGGGTACTCCCTCAGTGAAGCCTGCATTTCGTACTGCCTGAGTCATTTTTTGGGGACCTAGCTCTATTGCAAGCTCAGCGAAAACACTGTTGCAGGAAACGTTGAGAGCTCTTTCAAAGCTCAGCTTTCCGTGGGTGCCGTTACAGATAACCTCACCGTCGCCCTCACCGTCGCCGGTTTTGTATTTACCCGTACATGTGAAGGTTCTTTCATAAATGTCGGGGATATTCTCAATGGCGGCAATAGCGGTAACGGTTTTGAAGGTTGAGCCGGGCGTGAATACACCTGAAATTGCTCTGTTGAGATACACGCCCTCGTACTTCTGCGGATTTGAGGAAATATCCGAGGGCTTGTTTGCAGGGTCATAGGTAGGTGCGGATACCATACAGATAACCTCACCTGTTTTGTAATTGTATACGGTTACAGTACCCTTTTTGCCGTTCATAGCCTCGTAGGCGGCTTTTGAAACAGTGGCGTCAAGTGTAAGCCTTACATCACTGTCACTGTCGCCTGAAAGTATAGGATAAATGCCGTTTACTATATTGTAGCCGAGTAGATTTGCTCTGTACACTGAGTGTACACCCGTTGCGATATAGCCTGAGGAGTCGCCGATTACGTGAAGAGTTGCCTTTCGTATGCTTTCATCCTCGTTGTAGATTCTTATATCATCCTCGGTTGTGGCAAGCACTGCTCCGTTTCTGTCATATATAGTACCTGCTACTGTGAGTCCGTTTTTTGAGAAAATGTGAGTATTACAGCGGTGTGTTACCCACTGCTCGCCTTCGGCAAGGAAGGTATAAAACATAAAACCGAGTCCGAAGAAGAAGGCGAATACAAAAATCAGAATCGCATAGGCACGTTTTGTAATTGTTTTCATGGCTTCTCCTTTCAGGTTTTGTATGTTTGCGGGTATGCTCTTATATCCGCTGCCTTGATGAAGGCGAAAAGTGCCCAGCAGCATATTACACTCGAGCCGCCCATACTGATGAAGGGCAGAGTTACACCCGTAAGGGGCAGAAGGTCTGTTATGCCGAAAATGTTAAGGCAGGTCTGGAAGAGTATCATTGATGCCGCCGCACAGGCTGAAATCGAGTAGAAACTTGAGGGGGCATTTTTCACGCACTTTATTGCATAAATGAGTATAACCGCAAAGGAAATAACAATAACAAAGCCGAGAATAATACCCATTTCCTCGCAAATCATACCGAAAACAAGGTCTGAGGTTTTAGCATATACCGTACGCAATCTGCCGTTACCGATACCGAGACCGCGAAGGCCGCCGCTGACAGTGTACATAAGTACGCTTGTCTGCTGCCAGCCCTTGCCGAGGGGATCATCCCATATGTGGCGGTAGGTTTCAAATCTTGCCGCAACGTGGGGGAGAAATATGAAGATAAGTACGGCACCGATGAGTGCGCCCGCACAGATGAAGGCTATGGAGCGGATATCGCCTGAGCGCATAAAGGCTATGACGATGAAAGCGAAGAAATAAATGAGCGCTGTACCGAAGTCCTTCATAAGGAAAAGCACACCGATGCATCCCATTGAGAAAAGGATGTAAAGGTATATGTTTTTTGATGTGAGAAGCTTATCGAGGGTAGCCGCACCGACGAAGATGAATACTATTTTCATAAACTCCGAGGGCTGAACGGAAAGGCTTCCGATGTAAATCCAGTTGTATGCGCCGTTGATGGGACCTACCGCAACCTTGATGTAAAGAAATGCGGCGGCAAAGAGAGGCAGAGCGATAACACCGATGTATTTGCGTATTTTCATAACCCGGTTTACGTCCTTTATAAACCAGAGTATAAAATCGTAAAGGAAAACGCCGACAAATACTGTTATCATCTGCTTGAGCATAGCCTTACTGCCGTCTGCACTTGCAATAAGGCACAGACCTATACCGCTCAGGAAGAAGGCGATGAATTCAAGCTCGAAGTTGGTCTTTTTCATTGCAAAGTGCATCACTGTTACGTACATCCACTCGAAGGAAACGTAAACGCACAGAAGAAGTGCTGAAAAGAAGCCGTCAGTCTCACCTGAAAATACTACGGGAAGGAAGGATGTCCACTGAAAGACAGTGAGTATAAGAAGTATAAAGGTCTTACCTACATATCTGTGTCTGTATCTTATCTTGTCGGATAAGGATTTTTTCTCTTTCTGTCTCATAGCCTTACCTCCTTATACTGAATTTCAGCGTTTCAGTACCCATTGATATTACATCGCCGTCGAAAAGAAGCTGAGGTGAGGTTACTCTTCTGCCGTTGAGGAAGGTACCGTTTGTTGAGCCGCAATCGTCGATTGCCCAGCCGTCCTCGTAAAGGATAAGCTCACAGTGACTGCGGGAGACACCACGTCCTGCAAGGCGGATATCGGTTTTAGGTGCCACGCCGATGCTGACACGGTTTCCGTCAAGTATAAAGACCTCTCCCGTGCGAGGGTTAACCATTCTGGGCTGTGTATAGAAGTCGTGCTGAGGCTGTTGCTTTTGCTTTTGCTTTGTTTTGGTGGGAGTACCTTTCTTGGTGGTTTTACCTACTCTCTGTACGGGGTCGTCGATGATGTCGAAGCGGAAATCCATATTCGCAAAGGTGAGTCTGTCTCCGCTTGTGAGTGTACCTTTTTCGTCAACCCGCTTGCCGTTTATTTTTATACCGTGCTTCGAGCCGACGTCGTATATATACCAGCCGTCTATTCGTCTCGAAAGTACGGCATGAGTACGTGATATAGCCTTATACCTTATTATTATATCGCAGGAATTGCTTCTTCCGATTGATGTTTCCCACATGTTCAGCGGGTGCCTTTCACCTGTGTGCATATCGGTGATGTAGGCGTATATTTTCTCCTTCGGATGACCGAGAAGGAGCGACATAATACACCTTGAAAGAAGTACTATTCCGAGAAAAGGAAGGATATATCTGGAGAGTGCAGTTATAAATTCCATAAATACCTCCTGAATATTATTTTATACTGATTAAATGATAACTATAAATATTTTTTTGTCAACTCCTTGTATAACTATTTTTTATTGACAAAAACTATGAAAGATGATAAAGTAAAGCAAGGGTGTAACCCTATTTTTAGAATATGGAGGAATAATTATGGAACTCAAAGGTTCAAAGACTGAAAGAAATCTTATGGAAGCTTTTGCCGGTGAATCACAGGCAAGAAATAAGTACACATACTTCGCTTCAGTAGCTAAGAAGGAAGGCTATCAGCAGATTGCCGCTATCTTTGAGGCAACAGCAAACAACGAAAAGGAGCACGCAAAGCTCTGGTTCAAGGCTCTCGGTGAGCTCGGTAACACTGCAGAAAACCTTGCAGCTGCAGCGGCAGGCGAAAACTACGAGTGGACAGATATGTATGACCGCTTTGCAAAGGAAGCTGAAGAAGAAGGCTTCGTAGAGCTTGCAGCAAAGTTCAGAATGGTAGCTGCTATCGAAAAGAGCCACGAGGAAAGATACCGCGCACTTCTTTCAAATGTTGAAATGCAGAAGGTATTCGAAAAGGCTGAAGAGACCATGTGGGAATGCCGCAACTGCGGTCACCTTGTAATGGGCAAGAAGTCACCTGAAATCTGCCCTGTATGTGCTCATCCTCAGAGCTACTTCGAAGTACGCAAGGAAAACTATTAATAAAAACAAACGGAGTACCGATAAGGTGCTCCGTAGTTTTTTTGTCAGGCGGCTGACAGTGTCCTTGTGTGATGATTAAGGAGAATATTATATGCTTTTTCAGCGTTCACAAAGGCGAGTCTTGCCCTTGTAAGAATGCCTTCGAGCAAAATTACGGTACAGTAGGGGAATTTCTTTCCCGAAAAGGCAAAGCGGAACAGAAGCTTGTTGAAAAATTCCGTAATAAAGCCCGATAAAATCATTTGCAACGACAGTAAAACAAGTTTTTTCTTTAAATTCATCTTTTCCTGCTCCTTTACAGTTTCTTTTTACAAAACAACTATCACTTGTGGTTGTTTCGACCTTATAATACAACACGTGGTAGAGGAAATATAGGGGATTTTGTCGATGAAAATATTTTTCTTTACTTTTTCATCGGAGTATGCTATTTTTAAGAAAAGGAGGGATTTTTATGTTTGATAACATAGGCAGAAAAATAAAGTACATAGCGAGAATAGGCTTTTGGACGGGCATAATTTTCTCTGTCATAATGGGACTGATTTTTATGTCCGACGGAATAAGCGGTGCTCTGTTCTACTTCGCTTTTTGTCCGCTTGTGTCATGGGTAGCTTCAATTTTTGTTTATGGGTTCGGCGAGCTGGTGGATAACAGGGCTGAATCAAAAAAGCTTCTTAAATATTTAGCAGATGCCGAGCGCAAAAGAGCTGCTAAGGAAAATTCTGAAGAAGCTTCTGTTGAATGATATTTGGTATAGGGTACAACAAAATAAAAAAGCTCACACTTTTCAGTGTGAGCTTTTTGTATCGGTTAGTTAAACTTATGCAAGCTCTGCGAAGTACTTGATTGTACGAACCATCTGGCTTGTGTATGAGTTTTCGTTGTCGTACCATGCAACAACCTGAACCTGATAGAGACCGTCGCTGATCTTTGTTACCATTGTCTGAGTAGCATCGAAGAGTGAACCGTATCTGATACCAACGATATCTGATGAAACGAGTTCTTCTTCTGTGTAACCGAATGAATCTGAAGCAGCAGCCTTCATAGCAGCGTTGATGCCTTCCTTAGTAACGTCGTCACCCTTAACAACTGCAACAAGGATTGTTGTTGAGCCTGTGGGAGTGGGAACTCTCTGAGCTGAGCCGATAAGCTTGCCGTTGAGCTCGGGAATTACAAGGCCGATAGCCTTAGCAGCACCTGTTGAGTTGGGAACGATGTTAGCAGCAGCAGCACGTGCTCTTCTGAGGTCACCCTTTCTGTGAGGACCGTCAAGAACCATCTGATCACCTGTGTAAGCGTGAACAGTTGTCATGATACCGCTCTGGATAGCAGCGTAATCGTTGAGAGCCTTAGCCATGGGAGCAAGGCAGTTTGTTGTGCATGATGCAGCAGAGATGATTGTATCTTCAGCTGTAAGAGTACCTTCGTTAACTGAGTAAACGATTGTCTTGAGGTCGTTACCTGCGGGAGCAGAAATAACTACCTTCTTAGCACCTGCGTTGATGTGAGCCATTGACTTGTCCTTTGAGCAGTAGAAACCTGTGCACTCGAGAACAACGTCTACACCAAGCTCGCCCCAAGGACATTCGTTAGCGTCCTTAACTGCGTAGATCTTGATTTCCTTGCCGTCAACTGTGATTGAATCTTCACCAGCTTCTACAGTGTGACCTTCGTATCTGCCCTGAGCAGTGTCGTACTTGAGAAGGTGAGCAAGCATCTTGGGGCTTGTGAGGTCGTTGATAGCAACAACTTCATAACCTTCTGCGCCGAACATCTGGCGGAAAGCAAGACGACCGATACGACCGAAACCGTTAATAGCAACTTTTACTGACATAATGATTTACCTCCAAAAAATGTTTTTGAAATAAAAATTAACCTTTACTATATTAACTGATTTTGCAGAAATTTTCAACCTTTTTTCTGACTTTTTTTAAAGTTTTGTAATTGTTTACAAAAAGAGGGGGTAACAAGGCTCTTTTGGTAGTAGTCTGCCTAAACAATATTAATGCTGTGATATAGCGCAATGTACTGCGGTATATAGGTAAAGAGGTTGTTTTACAGAATTCCGAGCGCCTTTGCCTTTTCTCTGAGAGCCTGGAAGTCGCTGAGGGCGAGGGGCTTGTTGGTCTCGTACCTGAGAAGTGCCGACGGGTGGAAGGTACCCATAAAGAGTATTCCGCCCTTTTCAAAAAACTTTCCGTGCTGAGATGTGACTCTGAAATCGGGTGAGATAAGCTTCTGCGCTGCAATTCTTCCGAGACATACAATTATATCCGGCTTTATTTCCCGTGCCTGCCGACGGAGCCATCCGATACATACGTCCTGCTCTTCTTCTTTGGGGTCTCGGTTTCCTTCAGGTCTGCATTTGACGATGTTGGCAATGTATATGTTCTCCTTGCGGCTGAGTCCGACAAGCTCGAGGTATTTATCTAAAAGCTGACCGCTTTTGCCTACAAAGGGCTCACCCTGAATATCCTCCTGCTCACCGGGGCCTTCACCGACAAACATAATACGTGCGTTTTCGTTGCCGACACCGAAGACTACCTGACGTGCACCCTTGCGCAGAGGACAGGCAGTACAGTCGAGACATTCCTTTTTAAGCTCTTCAAGTACTGACATAATTATTTCCTCACTTTTTGATGTATCCTTGCGGACACGGCTCGCCGTGTTCCTGCTAGTCCCTAATCCCTATTCTACCACATTTTCAACTTTTTTCAATTTCTCTGTTGAATTTAGTAAGAATTTGTTGTAAAATACTCTGGTAAATTATTTCTACGGAGGTTAAATATAATGAACAGACCCGTTTTAGTTGAAACATCAGCAAGACATATTCATGTAAGCAGAAGAGTGCTCGATATCCTTTTCGGTGAAGGCTACGAGCTCACAAAGAAGAAGGATCTTTCACAGCCCGGTCAGTACGCTTGTGAAGAAAGAGTACAGGTTATCGGCCCCAAGGGCTCATTCCCCGGCGTATCAATTCTCGGTCCCGTACGTCCCGAAACACAGGTTGAGCTTTCAGCAGGTGATGCACGTTCAATCGGCGTTAAGGCTCCCATCCGTGAGAGCGGCGATCTTGAGGGCAGCGGTCCCTGCAAGCTTGTAGGTCCCAAGGGTGAGGTTGAGCTCAATGATGGTGTTATCATCGCAAAGAGACATATCCACATGACTCCCGCAGACGCTGAAAAGTACAATCTTGTTGACAAGCAGATTGTTAACGTTAAGGTTGAAACCGACGGCAGATCACTTATCTTCGGTGACGTTATCGTAAGAGTAAGCCCCTCATACGCACTTGCAATGCACATCGATACAGATGAAAGCAATGCTGCATCATGTGTACCCAATATGCAGGGAGATATCCTTTAATAGCACTGCCGCATTAAGCGCAGACCAAAAACAAACCCAATAGCAGATATTTTAAAGGTTTCTATAACTTAAAATATCTGCTTAATATTTTATTTCAGCAGGTTTCAGGGTTGTGTTAATGATGTTTGTTTTTTAGACGTTTTTTCACCCGCTCGCGGTACACGAGTACAGCTTCGGGGTGAAGAAAACGCCTTCTGCATCTTAATGCAACAGCGCTTGCTCGCACAATTTAGGAGAAAAACTATGAGTTATAACTTCTTTGCCATGCACGGCAGAATGAAATATATCAATCGCTGGGCGCTTATGAGAAATTCCATGAGTGAAAATCTCAGCGAGCACAGCAGCGACGTTGCGGCTATCGCTCACGCTCTCTGCGTACTGGGTAATGTACGTCTCAAAAAGAGCTATAATGCTGAAAGAGCCGCTTTTCTCGGCCTTTATCACGATATGCCTGAAATTATCACAGGAGATATGCCCACACCCGTGAAGTATCACAGTGAGGAAATGAAAAAGGCTTACCTTGCCGTTGAGGATATGGCAAGCGAAAATCTTCTTTCTATGCTTCCTGAGGATATCAGAGCTTATTATGAAAGCGCTTTCTTTAAAAAGGAAGAGGATAAGGAGCTGTGGAAAATCGTTAAAGCCGCAGACAAGCTTTCCGCTCTTATTAAATGTATAGAGGAGCAGAAGGCGGGCAATACAGAGTTCTCAAAGGCTCTCGAAAGTACTGAAAAATCAATCCGTGCTATGGAGCTTCCGGAAGCGGATATGTTCCTTGAGGAGTTTATTCCCGCATTCTATCTCAGTCTTGACGAGCAGAGCAGTCTTTAAATGCAAAATGCAGAATGCAGAATGCAGAATTGCGCCCGACAGGTCGATAACAGTGAAGCTTTACCCGCCCTGTGGGGTGATTGTGTTCTGTGAGGCTATAGCGATTTGATAGATGCATAGGGCACGCTCTATGCGGTGTACCCTTGTGGGTCTGAATGATACCGTAGGGACACGGCGTGCCGTGTCCGTTGAAACAACAAAAAAATACGGCGGAGGAAGTACAGTGCTTCTTCTGCCGTATTGTTATTATTTCCAATCCTTTAAATCAAACAAATCCTTCGGATGAACCTCAAGAACCTCGCAAAGCTTGAATACAAGGTCGAAAGAAACTCCCACATTGCCTAATTCTATAGCACTTATATGAGAACGGTCAACATCTGCATATTCCGCAAGCTCCATCTGTGACCATCTTTTCTTTTTGCGATAATACACAACATTCAAGCCAAAACTCTCATAATACTTTTTGTATTCCTGTTTCATAAATTCACCTCATAATAAGTATAGAACAGGAAAACATCTTGTTAAACCTTGTTGAACAAGCGATATGTTGTTGACACACATCAATTTATATGTTACAGTGTCAAAAAGCAATTAAAGGAGAATAGGTTGTGAAGAAGATAAAAGCGGACAAAGTTGACTTCGAGGCGTTAATGGCGTATTGCTTGGTGCAGAGAGGCAACGGTAAAATGAGATATATGTTTGAGTTGTCACTCCCCATCGAAAACTCGATCGAATTCTTTTCATGGATAAAAACAATAGAAGAAGCGGGTTTAGAGTTTTCAATGTGGTCGATTGAAAGGTACGAAAACCACACACTTTTTTACGGCTTCTCCGATTTTTGTATAAAAGAGTTCGGCGGCTTGAAGGTTTTTTATTTTTGCTTTGAAAATGAAGAGGTTTTATATAATAATTTCTGCCGCTGGAATGAAGAAAGCAGTGCTTGTATCGTTTCTGACAGTATAGTGAAATGTATTGAAGATGTATACAGAATTACAGAATAAAATCCGGATAAAAAGAGTACAATGCAAAAGCCATCGGATTCCTTTTAGGTACTCCGATGGCTTTAAGTTTACATTTACGTTTGCGTCAGCAAACATTTCACGTCCCGAAGGTCAGTTCTTCTGACCCGGTTTGCCGCAGCACTTCTTATATTTCTTACCGCTTCCGCAGGGGCAGGGATCGTTTACGCCGACCTTTGTTTTGTCGTTGCGGACTGTTCTGCCCTTTTCACTGCCGTCACCTGAGCCGCTTGTGGAGGTTACCTTTGCAACCTGCTCACGCTTGACCTCTTCGTCGGTCTTGAAGTGTGCCGCAAGCACTGCCTTGACTGTATCGTCACGGATTGAGCTTGTCATTTCCTCGAACATATCGTAGCTGAGCTCACGGAAAGCAACAACGGGATCCTTCTGGCCGTAAGCAAGAAGACCTACACTGCGCTTGAGCTCGTCCATAGCGTCGATGTAATCCATCCACTTGAGGTCAACGTTACGAAGGAGCATTGCTCTTTCAATTTCACGCATAGCCTCTGCGGAATACTTTTCTTCTCTTTCCTCGTGAAGAGCGTGAGCTCTTTCTGTGAGCATATCGTAGATTTCGTCTGAGGACATCTTCTTGTCATCCTTGAAGTCGTCTTCGTTGGTAATCCAGCCGAGGTACTTCTCTCGGAGTGAGCCGAGATGCCATTCGTCGTAGGGGATATTTGAGGGGCAGAAGAATTCAACGGTATCTCCGATTGAATCGTCAATCATCTTTGTGATGATGGGCTTGATATCCTCGCCCTTGAGTACCTTGTCACGCTGACCGTAGATAATTTCTCTCTGACGGTTCATAACGTCGTCGAAGGCAAGAACGTTTCTTCTTACTGCGAAGTTGTTGCCTTCAATCTTTCTCTGTGCGGATTCAACCTGCTTGGTAATCATGCCGACCTCAATGGGAGTATCCTTGTCCACGGGCATGCTTTCCATAATAGCGTACATTCTGTCGCCGCCGAAGAGACGGAGAAGGTCATCCTGCATTGAAAGGTAGAAGCGGCTTTCACCGGGGTCACCCTGACGGCCTGAACGACCGCGGAGCTGATTGTCTATTCGTCTTGAGTCGTGACGCTCTGTACCGATGATGAAAAGACCGCCCGCCTTACGTACCTGCTCGGCTTCGTCGGCAATTTCAGCCTTGTATTTTGCTTCAAGCTCCTTGAACTTTGCTCTTGCCTCAAGGATGTCCTCGTTATCTGTTTCACCGAAGGCGGTTGCTTCTGCGATGAGCTCCTCGGTGTATTCGAGTCTTCTCATTTCACTCTTTGCGAGGAATTCTGCGTTACCGCCGAGCATAATGTCAGTACCACGGCCCGCCATATTGGTGGCGATGGTAACTGCTCCGAGCTTACCTGCCTGAGCAACGATTTCTGCTTCCTTTTCGTGATGCTTTGCATTAAGTACGTTGTGCTTGATGCCTCTCTTTTTAAGAGCGGCTGAAAGCTTTTCACTCTTTTCGATTGAGATAGTACCAACGAGTACGGGCTGACCCTTTTCGTGGCACTTGAGAATCTGCTCGATGATAGCGTTGAATTTGAACTGCTCTGTCTGATAGATAACATCGTTGTTGTCAACTCTTGCCTGAGGCTTGTTGGTGGGTACCTCAACAGCATCAAGAGAATAGATTTCTCTGAATTCGTTGACCTCGGTCATTGCTGTACCTGTCATACCTGAGAGCTTTTTGTAAAGACGGAAGTAGTTCTGGAAGGTGATGGTTGCGAGAGTCTTGTTTTCTCTTGCAATCTTAACGTTTTCCTTTGCTTCGATAGCCTGATGAAGACCGTCGTTGTAGCGACGACCGATCATAATACGGCCTGTGAATTCGTCAACGATAAGTACCTCGCCGTCTTTTACAACGTAGTCGATGTCTCTTGTCATAATGCCGTGAGCACGGATTGCAATATTGATGTGATGTGAGAGAGTAAGGTTATCGGGGTCGGAAAGGTTTTCAACGTTGAAGAATTTTTCGGCCTTTACAATACCGCTCTTTGTGAGAGTAGCTGTTCTTGCTTTTTCGTCAACGATGAAATCTGCACCTGTTTCCTTTGCGAGCTCTTCAAGGTCTGCCTTTGAGTCGGTTTCTGCAATCTTGTAGCATTTGAGTCCCTTTACAAAGGTGTTTGCGATTGAGTAAAGCTCTGATGAGCGTCCGCCCATACCTGAAATGATAAGGGGAGTTCTTGCTTCGTCGATAAGGATTGAGTCAACCTCGTCGACAACGGCAAAGTTGTGACCTCTCTGTACCTTCTGGTGCATATACTGTACCATATTGTCACGAAGGTAGTCGAAGCCCATTTCGTTATTTGTACCGTAGGTAATGTCTGCAGCGTAAGCCTTGCGGCGCTCTTCGGTTTCGAGACCGTTTACGATAAGTCCGACGGTGAGACCGAGGAAGCGGTATACCTTACCCATCCATTCACTGTCTCGACGTGCAAGGTAGTCGTTGACGGTAACGATGTGTACACCTTCGCCGGTAAGTGCATTAAGATAAGCGGGGAGGGTAGCAACGAGAGTTTTACCTTCACCTGTTTTCATTTCTGCGATTCTTCCCTGATGAAGTACGGTACCGCCCATAATCTGAACGGGGAAGTGCTTCATACCGAGTACACGCCAGGAAGCCTCACGGCAGACTGCAAAAGCTTCAGGGAGAAGGCTGTCGAGGGTTTCACCCTTTGCGAGTCTTTCTTTGAATTCGGCAGTTTTTCCCTTGAGCTCTTCGTCGGTAAGCTTTGAGAAAGCTTCTTCATAGGAAAGAACTTTATCAACTGTAGGTCTTATTCTTTTAATTTCCTTCGATGAGTAGTCACCGAAAAGCTTGGATAAGAAGCCCATTTATATCACCTCATTAAAGTATTTATACTTGCTTCAATATAGTATAACCGCTTAATTATATCACAAAAATAATATTGTTTCAACTGTTTATTATAATTTGTAGGGCTCTGTACTGTTAAAACGGCGGGGGACTTGCTTTTTTGAAAGGATATCTGTATAATGTAGAGAATACACAAACAAAAGGAGATGAAGAGATGGAACCTATTAAAGTAGATTTCACCGGAAAGGACGGAAACGGTAAGGGTAGCGGTAAGGATGCATACCTCACTCCGAAGAATTCCGCCAAAAAGCTTATCATAAGTATAGTCGGCACTCTTATCGGTGCGTTTGCGGCATATTATTTTATGCTTCCCCCGCTTAATTTCAAGAGCGTTGACACCTATATCTATTTCGGTATAGTTGCATTTATTTTCGTTGCACTCACATTCGTAACTTCAAGTGCATTCACAAGACCAGAGTATGTACCCTTCGTAAAGAAGAGATCAATCGTGCCTATGATTTTCGTAGGTATACTCGTTGCAGTTGTTGTTATCGGCGGTATTATATCCTCTGCTTTCTTCAGAGCAAAGAGCTACAGCAGAATTATTACAGTTGACGATTCAAAGACCTTCGTTGACGATATCAGCGAGGTTGACTTCTCAAGCGTACCCGTGCTTGATACTGATGCCGCAACAGTGCTTGCGAACCGTACTCTCGGTGACCTTGCGGAAATCGGCAAGGTTTCACAGTTTGAGCTTTCAACAGAGTTTACACAGATTAACTACAAGAATAATCCCGTTAAGGTTACAACTCTTGCTTACGGCGACGTGTTCAAGTGGCTCAAGAATACAGGTACAGGCCTTCCCGGCTATGTTGTTGTAAACATGGTTACACAGAAGGCTGAGCTTGTTACTCTTCCCGAGGGTGAGTATATCAGATATTCTCCCAACGAGCATTTCAGCAAGTACCTTATGCGTCACGTGCGCTTCAGCTACCCCACCTACATTTTTGATCAGCCCCGTTTCGAAATCGACGAAAGCGGCAGACCCTTCTGGCTTTGTCCCGTGCTCGATAAGACTATCGGTCTCTTCGGCGGTACCGACGTAAAGGGTGTTGTTATTGTTGACGCTATCACCGGTGATATGGTTGAATACAGTGTTGATGAGGTAAGAGAAAGCAAGGAGCTTCAGTGGATTGACGGTATTTACTCCGATGACCTTCTTGTTGAGCAGTTTGACTACTACGGTAAGTATCAGAACGGCTTTATCAACTCAATTATCGGTCAGAGCGGTGTTAAGCTTACAACCGAGGGTACAAACTACATCGCTAAGGATGACGACGTTTTCACCTATACAGGCGTTACATCTGCCGGTAATGACCAGGCTATCATCGGCTTCGTACTCATCAATATGAGAACAAAGGAAGCTAACTTCTACAGCATCTCAGGTGCTAAGGAAATGTCCGCTATGTCATCTGCTCAGGGTGACGTTCAGGACTATGCTTACAAGGCAACCTTCCCCATTCTCCTTAACGTAAGCGGTCAGCCCACCTACTTTATGTCACTTAAGGATGCTGATAACCTCGTTAAGCGTTACGCTATGGTTAATGTGCAGAATTATCAGGTAGCTGTTACAGGTGCCACCATTGCAGAGTGTACCCGTATTTATGCTGAAAAGCTTGAGCAGAACAACATCAAGGTTGATGTTGACCTTGATCAGCTTGAAAATATCGGTAATGAAAACCAGAATAATGAAGCAGAAATCTTCACAGTATCCGGTGAGGTGACAGATATCCGTACTGCAGTTATAGACGGTAACAGTGTATACTTCATCGAGCTTGACGGCAGCGGAATCTACTACTCAATCAAGGCTTCACAGCAGGAGATGGTAGTAATCCTCAATGAGGGCGACACAATCACTGTTTCTTATAAGGAGGCAGAGGGAGAAATTATTTCAGCATCTTCAATCGAAGAGGCTGCAGAAACTCCCGATGAGCCTGCAACAGAGGAAAATACCGAAGAAGCAGAAAACGAAGATGCTGAAGTAACAGAATAAAGTACGGAAAGAGAGAGTCGGCTGATTCTCTCTTTTTTTTACAAAATTTTCCTTAGGTGTTGCCAAAATGCAAAAATTGGTGTATAGTGTTAGAAATAATAATTTTTTATCGTATTTAAGAGGTGTTATTATGAATCTCAAAGACTTTTTTGATGAATCCTCAGCGAAGGTTTTCAAGCCTGTTGCATTTTTCCTTGCACTTGTGATTGTCTTCACTTCAGGTACTCTTATCGGTTTTATGACAAATCTCGAGGTTACCGTTAACGGCGGTACAGGAAGCGCATCAGTTGTAGCTCCCGGAGCAAGTTCGACTCCTCAGACATCAACACCGACAACTCCTCCTGTGGAAAACAACACAGATATGACACCGGCTGAGATTATTGAGCTTTTCAACGAAAGCGCAAATAAGGTGAAGACCGATGCTGTAAAGGTTACAAAGAATTACGAATACCGTAAGTATAATGAGGAAAAATCCGTATTACCCGGTGCTCTCAAGGGCATGGCTGACTCAGCTATGGGTGTTGCCTTCAAGGATGATACCGATCCTATCGTTTACGCAACCAAGAAAGAAATCATTGCTAACTATCAGGTGCCCGGTGAAACCTGGTCAAGCTGTCTTACAGAGGCTGAGGTGGAGCAGGTAGCCTGCGATGATAAGGGCAATGAGTACGAAATCTATATCAAGCTCAAGCCGTCCTTAAGCCCCGCAAATGCAGAGGGTGTTGCAAAGGCATTCGACACAATTACCGCTGCTGAGGTAAAGGAAAACGCTCCCTCAATACTCAAGGATTTCGAAACAGAATACTATGACTGTGAAATCAGATGTAAGATTGACAAGGAATCAGGCAGAATGACCTGGTCAAACTACACTTCACCTGTTATTATGAAGGCTGACGTTGAAATGTTCGGTACTCTTGCCGCTGAGGTTGCAATGAGCTTCGAAAAGGACTACACAATCGAATATTGATTCTGAAAAAAGGCGCTTCTTCATTGAAGCGTCTTTCTTTGTTTTTTCGCCGTTTTTTCAGTACTTTTCACCCTTGGGACGGGTGCTCCTGAACAAGGGTGGTTACTATACATTAAAAAGGAAAAAGTTTCTTGAATATTTTGTTATAAATTTACAGAAGCATTGACATAGGGTGTGAGATTTGGTAAAATAAAGGAGCATGTAATATGTAATTGCCGCCCTTTTGGGTGAGCGGTTACTCACAAAAAGGAGGAAATTTCTTATGATGACAGATGCAAGAACCCTGGCGTATATCAATATGTATGCTGTACTGGGTGCAATCGAAAATCTCTGCGAGCTTGATAAAGAGGCAAGTGACCTCGTTAAGACAAAGAAGCCTGTTGCTATCGGTCTTGATGTTACAAACGGTCCCAGCGCAACTCTTATCTTCAAGAACGGCAGATGCAGAATGGAACAGGGCATCAAGAACTGTGATGTACTTCTTCCCTTCTCAACACCCGAAAAATTCAACGCAATGGTTGACGGAAGCGGCTCAGCTCTCCCCATGAAGGGCTTCACAAAGATCGGCTTCCTTCTCGGCAAGTTCATTCCTCTCACAGATAAGCTCTCAAAGTATCTCAGAGCTACAGAGGAAGACCTCAAGGATGAAAAGTTCTTTGAAATCAGCACAAAGCTTATGTTCTATGTTATCACTGTTGCTCTTTCACAGATCGGTAACAACGACGAAATCGGTAAGTTCAGTGCTTCTCTTATTCCCGACGGTATCATCGACGTTTCAATCAAGGACTGCGTAAGTGCAACAATCCGCGTTAAGAACGGTCATATGGTAACCATCAAGCAGAAGCCCGAAGCATTCCGTTCACAGATGCAGTTCTGCGACATTCACGTTGCAAGAGATCTCTTTGACGGCAAGATCAATGCTATTGCTTCAATCGGTGAAGGTCTTGTAGAAATGCACGGTCTTATCAATATGATCGATAACGTAAACAGAATTCTTGACAGAGTTGCACTCTATCTTGCATAAGGAGGTATTATCATGAGTTTTCCCGTATACAAAACAGATAAAAGCAGAGAGCTCTTCACAAGAGCTACAAAAGTAATACCTTCAGGCGTTTACGGTCACCTCGGCCCCGCTGAAGGTCAGTTCATCCCCGTACACAAGTGGCCTGTTTTCTCAGAAAAGGCTAAGGGTACATATGTATGGGACGTTGACGGCAATAAGTACATCGACTATATGTGCGCATACGGTCCTAACGTACTCGGCTACGGCGACCCCGATGTTGATGCTGCAGCTATGAAGCAGCTTGCTCTCGGTAACTGTACAACTCAGCCTGCTAAGGTTATGCTTGAATGTGCTGAGCTTCTTGTTGACACAGTTGCTACAGCTGACTGGGCTTTCTTTGCAAAGAACGGTAACGACGCTACTCAGGGCGCTATCATGTGCGCAAGAGCATATACACACAGAAAGAAAGTAATCATGTTCAACGGCTACTATCACGGTGTTTCACCCTGGTGTCAGAAGATTGACTATCCGGGCGTACTTCCCGAGGATGTTGCTAACAACATTATGCTTCCCTGGAACGATATTCCTCTTCTTGAGAAGACTATCGAAGAAAACAAGAATCAGATTGCTTGTATCATAGCTCAGCCCTATGATCACGGTAACTTCCACGATAACGCATTCCCCGAGGAAGGCTTTTGGCCCAAGGTACGTGAAATCTGTACAAAGAACGACATCGTACTTATCATCGACGACGTTCGTGCAGGCTTCCGTCTTGACCTCGCAGGTTCAGACCATTACTTCGGCTTCGAGGCAGACCTTATCTGCTTCTGTAAGGCTCTTGCAAACGGCTACAATATGTCAGCTGTCTGCGGTAAGGAATTCCTTAAGGGCGCAATGAGCTCACTTGCATACACAGGCTCATACTGGCTTTCAGCTGTTCCCTTTGCAGCTTGTATTGCAAACATCAACAAGATGAAGGAGCTCGATATTCCTACAATGTTTAAGCAGAAGGGCGAAAAGCTCTGCAACGGTCTTGTTAAGGCAGGTGCTGAGCACGGTATCAACCTTATCGCTTCAGGTGCTCCCGCACTCTTCTATCTCAGAATCGCTAACGATGACAGCATGCTTCTTCATCAGGAATGGGTTGCTGAAATGGTTTCAAGAGGTATCTTTATTTCATCTCACCACAACCACTTCATCAATGCTGCTCTTTCCGATAAGGACATCAAGCACTCAATCGAGGTTGCTGAGGAATGCTTCGGTATCGTAGCTAAGAATCATCCCGAAATCTTCGGCTGATAAACTTTGGAACTGTACCCTTCTCTGAGAGGGGAAGGGTATTATATAATAATGATTTATGGAGGAAAACATTATGCCACTTTCAAAAAAAGAATGGCTTGCCCTTGAAAAGAAGGCTTTAGATCTTCGTAAGCTTACAGTACAGACAACTGTATGGGCAGGCAGCGGACACTTCGGCGGCGGTATGTCCGTAATGGACCTTCTTACCGTTCTCTACCACAAGTATCTTAACATCAAGGTTGACGATCCCAAGTGGGAAGACAGAGACCGTTTCATCCTTTCAAAGGGTCATGCAGCTATTGCTTATGCTCCCGTACTCTGCGATAAGGGCTTCAACGAAGTTGAAATGCTCAAGTCATTCAACCTTTCAGGCTCAAAGATGGGTATGCACCTTGACTCAAACAAGGTTGTAGGTGTTGACGCATCAACAGGTTCACTCGGTCACGGTCCCTCAATCGCAGCAGGTACAGCACTTGCAGCAAGACTTATGGGTAAGAACTTCCTTACATATGTAGTAACCGGTGACGGTGAGCTCGGCGAAGGCTCATGCTGGGAAGGCTTCATGACAATGAACCACTATCAGCTTTCCAACTGTATCGTATTCATCGACAGAAACCACAATATGATCGACGGTAACACCGAAGACATCAAGAAGCTCGAGCCTCTTGCAGACAAGATGACTGCTTTCGGCTTCAACACAATCGTTGTTGACGGTAACAATATCGGCGAGCTTTGCAACGCTATCGACGTAGCTATCGAGCGTTCAAAGGAAAAGTGTGCTCCCACATGTATTCTTATGGATACAAAGAAGGGCGCAGGTATCAAGTCAATCGAAGGCGACTACACATGGCACTATGGCGCTATCGACGACGCTCTCTTCGAGAAGTTCAATAAGGAACTTGATGAAGACTACAAGGCTCGTTGCGCACGTGCAGAGAAGGAGGGCAAATAATTATGGCAGGCGGATTTGTTTATACAGCTGTTGACCAGACCGCTCTTTCCACAGCGGAAATTTACGGTAAGGCTCTTGCTGACATCATTTTAAGAGACGACAAGGTTGTTGCTATCACAGCTGACCTTGCAAAATCAACAAAGCTCGGCGACGTTCTTAAGGTTTGCCCCGAAAGAGTTATCAATGTTGGTATCGCAGAACAGGATATGTTCGGTGTTGCAGCAGGTATGGCTCGTGCAGGTATGATTCCCTTCCTTTCAGGCTTCTCAGCTTTCACATCAATGAGAGCTTGTGACCAGCTTCATACAGACATCTGCTATCAGAATGTAAACGCTAAGATCATCGCTACACATTCAGGTACATCATTCGGTCAGGCAGGTTCAACTCACCATGCTATCACTGACCTTGCTATTACAAGAGCAATGCCCAACCTTACAGTTATCGTACCCGCTGACGGTTTCGAAACAGCTAACGCTGTTAACGCAGCTTACGAAAACTTCGGTCCTTACTACATCCGTATCAACCGTGGCTTCGACCGTGTTCTTTATGAGAACCAGGATTACGGCTTTGAGGTAGGTAAGGCAGTTGAGGTTCACGAGGGTACAGATATCACAGTTATCGCTTGCGGTTCTTGTGTATTCCAGGCTCGTGAAGCAGCTAAGTTCCTTAAGAATTCAGACGGACTTTCAGTTCGCGTTCTTAATATGCACACAATCAGCCCCATCGACGTTGAGGCTATCCAGAAGGCAATTTCCGACACAAGAAGAATCGTTACTGTTGAAGACCATCTCGTAGCAGGCGGTCTTGGCTCAGCAGTTGCTGAGGTTATGGCTCAGTACGGTAAGGGCTGCGCATTCAAGATGCTCGGTCACAAGGGCTTTGCAATGATCGGTCTTCATGAAGACATTATGTCAGACGCAGGTATCGACGCTAACGGCATCATCGCTGCAGTTCGTGAAACAATGAACGCAGACTTCGAAGAAGACGACAACTGGGACGACGAGTTCTAATAATATTACAAGGAGGCAAACGATATGGCTCATACACAGGAAGCCTTATATTCCAATAAAATCTTTCTCAATGCTGCTTTGCCGCTTGTAAAGGTTATCGCAAACGATATCCCTTCCCTTAAAAAGAAGTTTGAAAAAACACACGCAGTTATTCAGGTAAGCTGTCTTGACCCCGAGGTTGAGGGTGGTAAGAGAGGTATGCACTTCGTTGTTAACAGCGGCGAGTGGCTCGTACATACCTGCCTTACAGAAGATCCTCACATCGAGCTTGAATTCAAGAGCGTTGAAAACCTCAACGATTTCTTCAAGGGCAAGATTACTCCTGCAGGTATCCCCAAAATCAGAGGTATCAAGTACACAGGTACACTTGTTTCCTTTGTAATGGTACTTCTTAAGATGGCAGACCTTCTCGGTGCTACAGAGCCCCCGAAGGACGAGGCTACCAAGGAGCTTCTTGTTAAGTGCTACTTCTATCTTCTTTCAAGCGGTATCAGCCAGCTTAACAAGATGGGACATCCCGGTATCAAGGATTGGACATCAAAGAGCCCCGACCGTGTTTACGCTTTTGCTGTTGATAACTATCCTCAGGTTTCAGCTTTCATCAGAATCAAAGCAGGTAAATCACGTGCAGGCCGTGGCGAATATAAGAGAGCAATGCCTTTCTTCACACTTCGCTTCAACAACCTTGACAGTGCACTCGGTATTCTTATGAGTATCGATGATATGCTTGAGGCAACAAAGGCAGGTCGTCTCGTAATGGACGGCGGTCCCGAGTTCGGTGCACAGATTGGTGGATTTATGCTTGAGATCGGCGATCTCGCTAAATAAGGTAAAGTTAATATTTAAGCAGTCGGAATTTCATCCGACTGCTTTTTTCGTGGGAGGAATAGGGGTTAGGGATTAGGGATTAGGGATTAGTATGTGCTTCGCACAAGAGAATAAGAAAAGTTCTTTGGTTACTCGGCGACCCTTTTAAGGGGAGCTGTCAGCAAGGCTGACTGAGGGGTATAAAGAAAGTAATGCCACGCGGCGAGCGTAATAAAGTCAAATAAAAAAATAACCGTTGGAATTTAATCCAACGGTTGCTTCTTTAATACGCAGGGCTCTGCCCTGCAAGCTGCAAGCTTTTGAAAAAAGCCTTACCAAAACTTTTCTTGTTTATACCTTGTTTTCATCAAGGTCGATTACAAGACTCTTCTTGCCACATTCAATCTTTGTAAGCTTAACACCTGCTGCATTGAACATTCTCTTTGATGCTCTTGTTGCCATAGTGTCAGCGTACTTGTCTGAAAGGTACACAACTTCTTTAATGCCACTCTGAATGATTGCCTTTGCACATTCGTTGCAGGGGAAAAGAGCAACGTAAATTTTTGCACCCTCAAGGTTTGCACCTCTGTTGTTGAGAATTGCATTAAGCTCTGCATGGCACACATAGGGGTACTTGGTATCGTAAGCGTCGCCACTTCTTTCCCAAGGAAATTCGTCATCGTCACAGCCGTAGGGAAAGCCGTTATAGCCGACAGACATAATACGGTTTTTATCGTTTACTATACATGCACCAACCTGTGTGTTGGGGTCTTTGCTTCTGTAGGATGAGAGAAGAGCGATACCCATAAAGTATTCGTCCCAGTTTAAATAGTCTTTGCGCTTTGACATGTTTTTATCGTCCTTTCTTATAATACCCCTCTGTAATAAAGGCCTCTTGTGAAGTCGCCCTTGACACCTCTGCCCTTACGGTAGGCGTCGAGGATTGCCTCGCAAAGCTCCTTCTTTTCCTTTGTGAAAAGGAAGGTTATGAAGTCGCAGTTTCTTATTTCGTCTAGTCTGTCGCCCATATAAATCGGCTGACTGTTGAGAATTTCACTGCAGCCCCATGAGCAGAGTATGGGGAATTTTTTATCAAGTCTGTCAGTGAGGAAGCCTCTGCCTTTACACTCCTGACAGGGCCTTCCGTTGCGTGACGGACAGTTTCTTGTGAGCATAAGAGGGAGTCTGCCATAGCCGATTATACCCTTTTGTGTTGTTGTGCCGAGCTCTGCAATCTGATTGAGTGTGAGTTCGGGTGACAAGGTTAAAGACTTTACACCTAAACCCTCTAAAACCTCTGCCGAAACGCTGTTGAAAACGTTGAGAGAGAATCCTCCGTGGATAGTAAATCCAAGCTTTCTTGCAATGGCTACTGCATCGAGTGTTGAGCAGTATGCGATGTTGATTCCGCATTTTTTTAGTGTGGAAAGCTTCTTTTCAACTGCCTTTTCCATACCGAAAATGCCCCTCGGAAGGTGAATTCCCAAGGAAACAGGCAGGTTTTTCAAGTTTTCCACCGAATTTTCCTCAACATTGAGAGGAATATAGAGGTTTTCAACATTTTTGAGATTATCGGGAATCTGACCGATATCTGAAACGATAATATTGTATTTAAGCGTTGAATTTCGCTCCGCTGAAGCTGTTTTTATCTTGATGTCTGTAAAGTTCTTTTCCTTTACACTTGTAAGCTTATTTTCAAGCTCCGAAAGGGCACTTCTGCGAAGATTGTTTATCACACTTGCGGGTACGATAAGACCCTCGTCGAGGTCGATTTCAATTTTATCGGCATAGAACTGTGTGCCGCCGCACTTAGAGAGTCTGTCCGAAAGGCTTTCCTTCGTCATAGGCTTGTTGATAGCCTTCTCGGGAATGTAATCATCGGTGACGAAGCAGTTGATTCCGAGGGCGGAGACGGAGAGAGAAACATTTTCGTTTTCCGCTACGGTGAGACAGAAGTCAACGGGAATGAGAGGCTGCTCCTTGTCGTAAAGAAGAGCAAGCTTTTTCAGTACATCAGAGGAAGCTGCAGTAACGTCCTCCTTCTTTCTTATGCCGAACATATCTCTTCCTCGGGCGTTGTCAAAGTACCCTGTGGTGAAGCCTGAGCGGGAGAACACTGCACGGAGCTTTTCCTTCAGGTCGGAATTTTCTTTTCCGTCACGGGCCCCCTTGACACAGCTTACAGCCGCACCTACGTATTCGGGTCTCTTAAGTCTGCCTTCGATTTTAAGAGAGTCCACACCCATAGCGCGGATTTCATCGAGCTTTTCAATGAGGGATAAATCCTTGAGGCTCAGGTCGTAACCGGTACCGCCGGGAGAAGCGAAGGGGAGTCTGCAGGGTTGAGCGCACATACCTCTGTTTCCGCTTCGTGAGCCGAACATTGCACTCATATAGCACTGTCCCGAAACGCTCATACAGTGAGCACCGTGGACAAAGATTTCCGTTTCTGCTTTGCAGTTATCGGTGATGTTTTTTATTTCATCTCCCGTCATTTCGCGGGGGAGTACTACTCTGCTGTAGCCGAGCTCCTCAAGAAGCTGTACACCGCTGAGGGTCTGTACCGACATCTGAGTTGAAGCGTGACGCTCTATGTCAGGCGCGGTACGGGAAACAAGGTGTGCAAGACCTAAGTCCTGTAAAATAAGCACGTCTGCCTTGCTTTTGCAAACGTGCTCAACCACCTTAAGAGCATCGGGAAGCTCTGAGTCGCTTATAAGAGTATTCATTGTGATGTTGACCTTCACGTCGTGGGCGTGGCAATAGTCAACCGCCTCACCGAGCTCTTCATCGGTGAAGTTATCTGCTTTTGCTCTTGCGTTGAACTGCTTGGTACCGAAGTATACTGCATCGGCACCCGAGCGTACGGCTGCCTTAACACTTTCAAAGGAACCTGCGGGAGCAAGTATTTCTATATCGTTCTTTCTCATTTTATGTCACTGAGAATCTTGTTAAGCTCTGCCTTGAGTCTTGCGTTTTCTGTCTTGAGAGCTTCGTTTTCCTTCTTGAGGTTGTCTGTCTCGTGTCTTGCCCAGTCGGCCTTGCTTTTTGCTGAGGAAGCATCGTCGAGATAGTCCTTTATCTGATCGCGGAGTCTGTCTGCAGTGAGAGTTGCCTTTGCAGCTACATCGGCATAGTCAAGAGCACAGAGTACTGCCGCCTGTGTTGTTGAAATTCTTGTGCTGGATTTCATAACTTCAGCCATTTTCAGGTCGAGCTCCTTGCCGAGAAGCTGAACGTATTTTACATCCTCTTCTGCGATGATGGAGTACTGAGCACCTGCAATATTTAATTTAACCTTATTTGCTGCCATAAGAATCATCCTTTCGATTAAAATGGGATACAGAACTATTATACAACAATATTTCTTTATAATCAAGTTTAAAATAAAAATACATAATGTTTGATTTTTGTGTAAGTAAGTGATATACTTAATAGGTTAAAGGAGTGAACACTATGAATACTATAAGTGAAGCGGTCAAAGCTTTTTTTGAATACAGTGAAGTGCAGTATGCTCTTGACGCAATTGTTAAAATGGTACTCGCTATTGTTTTCAGCGGATTCATCGGCTACGAAAGAGAGCATTCTCACAGACCTGCAGGCTTCAGAACACATATCCTTGTTGCGGTAGGCTCTGCTCTTGTTATGATGACCTCCGGATATATTTTTAAGGAGTTTGAGGGACTTGCAAACTTCGACCCTACAAGACTCGGCGCTCAGGTAATAAGCGGTATCGGTTTCCTCGGTGCGGGTACTATTCTGCGTGAGGGCTTTTCGGTCAAGGGTCTTACCACTGCCGCATCTCTCTGGGCGGTTTCATGTATAGGTCTTGCGGTCGGCGGCGGATATTACACCGGTGCATTTATTGCTACTGTGTTTATCTACCTTACTCTTAACACCTTCAAGAGATTTGTTTCAAAGGGCTCTCCCGCAAAGAATATCTACATCGAAGCGGAGAATATGTCAAGGCAGGCGGCTGACATCGGTGCAATCGTAAAAAGATACGGCGGTAATCTTCATACTCTTGAGGTGCTTTACGCTGACATTTCCGCACAGAAGAGAAACAGTGATGCTATTGTGATGAAGGCGGTTGTTTTCCCGAGAGATGAGGAAAGCCTTAATCTTACAATATCCTCAATAAGAGCACTTGAGGGAATAAGAGATATTTATATCGACTGATAAAGGAAACAAAAAAAGCAGCTGTAACCAGCTGCTTTAAATGTTATCAGATTTATTCCGCTTTATCTTTACCGAAGATAAGAGAAAGATATTTCAAAATTGTGTCGAAAACCATCTGGATGAGGCTGAGTACTTCTTCCATTACAGTCACTCCTTCTGTTAATTGTTTGTTTACAAAAAGTATAATATCATTAAAGTTCTGTTTTGTCAATAGCTTTTATTTACTAATGGGAATGACTTATGATTAAATTATGTTAAAAAGATTGATATTTATTTCGAAAGGTGATACAATTCATTTAAAGAAAGGATGATTATTATGAGCAAAACAACTCTTGTAATTATGGCAGCAGGTATGGGTAGCCGATACGGCGGGCTCAAGCAGATTGATCCTATCGGTCCCGGTGGAGAAATTATTCTTGACTATTCTGTTTACGATGCAGTCAAGGCAGGCTTCGACAAGGTTATCTTCGTAATCAAGGAGGAAATCGAAAAGGATTTCAAGGAAATCATCGGCAACAAGTTTGATGGCGTTGTTGAGATTGACTTTGCTTATCAGAATATCAGCAATCTTCCTGAGGGCTTCACAGTACCCGAAGGCAGAGTCAAGCCCTGGGGTACGGGTCATGCCGTACTTTCCTGCAAGGGTATGATTGACGGTCCCTTTGCGGTTATCAATGCGGATGACTATTACGGAAGAGAAACCTTCGAGCTTATATACAACGAGCTCAATAAGGAAAAGGCTGAAGGCGACAAGTACGGCTTCTGTATGGTAGGCTTCAGAGTTGAAAACACACTTACAGAAAACGGTACTGTTGCAAGAGGTGTGTGTCAGACAAGCGACGACGGATATCTTACCGATATCGTTGAAAGAACAAAGATTGCTATCCGTGACGATAAGATTATGTTTACCGAGGATGATGGCGAAAGCTGGACAGAAATCCCCGAGGGTACAACAGTATCAATGAACTGTTGGGGCTTTACTCCTGTTATGATGGATGAGCTTGAAAGTCGTTTTGCCGCATGTCTTGAGAGAAATAAGGACAATATGCTCAAGTGTGAGTATTTCCTTCCCTTTGTTGTTGATGAGCTTCTCAAGGAGGATAAGGCTGAGGTGACAGTACTTTCCACAAAGGAAAAGTGGTACGGCGTTACATATAAAGAGGATAAGGCTGTAGTTGTAAGTGCTATCAGAGAAAAGGTTGAAAAAGGAGAGTATCCCGAGTGTCTGTGGAAAAAATGATTGACCCGAGAGAGATGAGCTCCGAGGAAAGCCGTAAGAGAATGTATGAGGGCAGACTTTATATGCCCGGCGATGAGGAGATTATGTCCCGTCAGCTTCTCTGCCTTGAAAAGCTTTATGACTTCAACGCTACAAGACCCTCCGAGCTTGACAAGAGAGCGGCACTTCTCAAGGAAATGTTTGCAGAGATAGGTGAGGACTGTTATATCGAGCCTCCTCTTCACGCTAACTGGGCGGGCGCTCACGTACATTTCGGCGATTATGTATACGCTAACTTTAATCTTACTCTTGTAGACGATACTCATATCTATGTAGGGGATAAGGTTATGTTTGGTCCCAATGTAACGGTTGCAACTGCGGGACATCCTATCGAGGTGCATCTTCGTGACCTTCAGATGCAGTACAATATGCCTGTACACATCGGCAGAAACGTATGGATAGGTGCAAACTCTGTTGTACTTCCCGGTGTTACCATAGGTGAGAACTCCGTAATTGGTGCGGGAAGTGTGGTAACAAAGGATATCCCTGCAAATGTGGTTGCAGTGGGAAATCCCTGCCGTGTGCTTCGTGAAATCGGAGAAAAGGACAGAGAGTACTATTTCCGTGACCTGAAGGTAGATGTAGTTATACCCGAATAAAAAAAGAGGCTGTGCAGACAGCCTCTCAGACTGTCGATAAAGTCACAAGACCAACGATGCAGAAAAAACATTGTAATTATCTTGTTCGAATTATTTGCACAAAAAGCTTCAAAAAATCGTCGGGACATCGAATCCCGACGATTTTTGTATCGTTTTGACCTTTTTTCACCCTCTCGCGGTACCATCGTACAGCTTCGGGGTGAAGAAAAGGCCATCTTGCAACTTTCTCACCAGCCTCTTTTTTAGTAGTCAGTATCCGGTAGGCGGCAGTTTTTTTGTAACCGTCTGATGAAAAAAAGGGCGCAAAAAAACAAGCGGAGATATACCGCTTGCTGTTTGTGTGTATTCTTGCACGGGAAGTCTCTTAATCCTATATGCCACGGTGGCGTGTGACTACCGGCTACTGACCACTAAAAAACTCCCACGGATTTGTCCGTGGGAGTTTGCTGTTACTGCTTAGCGCCGTTATCAAACATTTCAAGAGCCTTTACACTTGCTGCGAAGCACTTTGCAAGACAATCTGCATTAAGAGCGTCGGGAGTGTCAAGTCTTGTGTGATAGAAGTCGGGGAGAGCGTGGTTAAGAGCTGTAATACCTGTTGCTCTCATACCTGCCTGAGCAAATGCTGCTGAGTCAGTTGCACCGCCGAGAGGAGGAACAAAGCCCTTCTTGACGGGAATGTCGAGCTCTGCGCAAGCTTCCATAAAGAGGTCGGAAACATCCTTGTCAACCTTAACGGTAGCGTTGAGGTCACGGTAGTTAACCATAAGCTGCTCTGACTGAGCGATTGTGTCGTATGAGAATACGAAGGTGGGAACATCCTCGAATTCCTTGGCGTGCTTGCCTGCCCACGCCTTTGCACCGCGAAGACCTGCTTCCTCTGAGCCTGTAAGAACAACGCCTATCTCTGTGTTTTCGAATTCGATGCCTTCATCCTTGAGCATCTTGAGAATAGCCATACCGATGTAGCAGCCTGAAAGGTTGTCGTTTGCACCGTCAACGATTCTCTTTTCGTTCCACATGAAGTAGAGACCGAACCAGAAGGGTACGAAAACAAGAGCGACGAGGCCGAGAGTTTTCGCAAGGTCGTCGTTGAGAGCCCCTGCAAGCTTTGCGATTGCAATACCGAGTGTGTAGAAAGCACCGATGAAGCATACAAACATATGAATATCAAAGCCGAGGTATGTGAACTTATACTTGAAGGGCCATTCCCAAGCACCGTCGGGGTGACCGTTGAAGATGATCCTGCGCTTTACTTCGCCTGTGGGCTTTTTGAAGCCTGCAGCGTTGTGGCCTGTCTTTTCCTTGAAGAGCTTGTCAACAGCCTTCTTGTAAAGACCGAACTGAAGTACGCAAAGAACAAGACCGATAGCGATAGCTATGACTGAAACTACAGGAACAAAGAAATAAGCGGCAAGAGCGATAAAGCAGCAGGTGATTGTTATGTAAATCCAGCCGAGGAAGGAGTTGGGATTTTCCTTGAAGGGTTCAACATAAACACGGTCACAGCCGTATTCCTTCATCTGCTCTGCGGCGTATTCGCAAGCCTGCTTTTCGCCGTAGTCGCCGGGGCCACGCTTTTCGAATGTGTTGCAGATATATGTGATTTCATCAATCATATATTTAGCTGCAGCATCTTTTTTGTCAATGAGTGTCTGAAGATTCATATATTTCTCTCCTTTACAATGTTTATAATACTACTTTAGCACAGAGAATCATTAAAGATGTGAATAAACTTTTAACAAAAGAAATTTTATATAAAAAACGGACTGCTCCGAAGAACAGTCCGTTTGTATGCTTTTATTAAGCGCCGAAGCTGAAATTGAACTCAAAACCACCTTTGAAGAGCTTTGAGATAAAGTTTAAAAATGCACTGATAAAGCGGAAAAGGCTTGAAAGCTTATTTTCTTCCGGCTTCTCGTAATCCTCGTCGGGAGTAACCTCTTTTCCGGTGTTGTTATCTGTAAACTGAGGATATACATCCTGCTGCGAAACATTGTAATCGTTATTCATAATTACAAGGCACATATCCTCCATTGCACCCCAATGGTCGTGATGGAGATTCTTTATAAACCAGGTGTTCTCGGGAAGAAGGCAGGTTGAAGCATCTATCTTGTGGTCAGGGGAGATGTACTTCTGATTTTCCTCGGAGACAGATGAGAGATACTTTTCGCTGAGTACCTTATTGTAATCTGCCGCAGTAGCACCGAAGGTCTGTCTGGGGATAGCGGTGTCACCGTCGCCCTGTACTGCCGCACCCTTATAGAGAGGATAGTCGGGGAAGTTGTACTTTGCGAAGATGTTGTAGCGTACGCCCTTGTCCGTCATTGCGAGTACTGTTTCGTTGTGGTCCTTCTGTACTGTATCATAGTAAGCGCGTACCTTTGTGATGAGACCGCTGTACTCTTCCTCGACACCGCCGAAAATGAAGCTGATAGCCTTTTCAAGGTTGCCTGGAGTTACCATTGCCCAGTATGAAGTCCATGATGCGAAGGTATCTCTGAGGATGGGAGGAAGAAGGTCTGTCTTGATGCGGTCGAGAAGAAGGTCGATAGCATCTGAGCCGAGACCGAGCACCTCAACCTGATTGAAAAGCTCAATCAGAGACATGAGGAGTGTTGCAAGAGCATCGTCCTCGATGAGGTCTTTGTTTTCGATGTACCAGTCAGCGAAGTTGTTTACTGCATCGGGGTCGAGATAAATTTCGCCTGTGAAAAGAGCGGTCATAAAGTCAATACCGTCTATTGAAGGTGCGAAGTAGGAGATATCGTCAACGTACTTTGCGGCGTGCTCTTCGTTCATTGCAACGTAAGCGGCAATAACGTTTGCACCGTAGCAACGGCCGACAATATTAACCTTATCAGCACCGGTTGCACCGATAACTCTGTCGATGTAAGCGGCAAGCTCGTTGCCTGTTACCATAGGACTGATTCGCCAGTCATACCAGAAGCGATAGTCCCAGAGTCCGAAGCCTTCGCTCTTTTCCTTGACATCAACTGTTGAAGAGTGGTATTCGGGTGCTGTGCCGTTTGAAGCCTCACCGTTTTTGTCAAGAGCGGACTTGCCGTAAATATCAACAACAACATCGTGGAAGTCGCTTGCCCACTGCTTATAGTTGTCTGTGAGCATACCGAGAGCAAATTCCTTGAGAAGTCCCATGCCCTTTTCCTCGAGTACTGCCTCAAGGTCGATATTGAAGTTGGAAACAAGGTTTCCCTCTGTGTCGTAGATTTTGTTTGTCTGTGCGCCTGTTACATAAATAGTGGGATACTCCTTATACTCGCCTGCAAAAGCGGGGACTGCGAGAGAAAGCATAAGTACAGTAGCCAGAACAAATGATAAAAGCTTTTTCATTATAATCGTACTCCTTTACTGAGTTTTTCGTGGGTATTATATACCTTGAAAAAGGCGTTTTCAATGGATTTCGATAAAAACATCAATTTGTTACTAAATTGTAAAGATTTGTATAAACTTTGAACAAAAGTATGACAAATTCAGTGTGTGATAAAGGTCGGTGAGAAGGTGGAAACATCTGCACTTTAATAAAGTAAATTATTTTCGGGAAAAATGTTTACTTTTGAAAAATAGTGGTGTATAATGAATAAAAATCTCCTCAGAAAAGGAAGGAATATTATGGAAAACGGAAACGGACTTAAAAAGCAATACGGCCTGCTGATGGCAATATGTATGGTTGTCGGTACTGTTGTCGGCTCAGGTGTATTCTTTAAAGCACAGGCAATTCTTGACAAAACAAACGGCGATATGCCTCTCGGTATCATCGCATGGATTATCGGCGGTCTCGTAATGATCTTCTGCGTTCTCGCATTCTGCGTTATGGCTCAGCAGTACGAAAAGGTTAACGGTCTTGTTGACTACGCTGAAGCTACAATCGGCGGCAAATACGCATACTTTATGGGTTGGTTCGCTACAATAATCTACACACCCGCAATGACCTCAGTTCTTGCATGGCTTACAGCAAGATACTTCCTTACATTCGTTGTTTCGGTTAACCCCGACTTCCAGCTTGCAGGTAACCCCGTAACAAGCTCCGAAACATTTACTCTTGCAGGTTTCATTCTTATCTGTGTATTTGCAGTAAACACACTTTCTTCAAAGCTTGCAGGTAAGCTTCAGATAAGTGCAACCTTCATCAAGCTTATCCCGCTTCTTCTTATGGCTGTTGTAGGTACAGTTTACGGCTTCACACACAATATCGACAACGAACCCGTATCAATCCTTGCATCAAACTTCGCAACAAGTGCAGGCGATATTTCACCTCTCTTCGGTGCTGTTGTTGCTACCGCTTTCGCTTACGAAGGCTGGATTCTCGCAACATCAATCAACTCAGAAATCAAGAATTCAAAGAAGAACCTCCCCATCGCTCTTATCTTAGGCGGTATCGTTATCATCGCTATCTACCTTCTCTACTATATCGGCGTTGCAGGCGGTGCTTCAGTTGATACACTCAGAACAGAGGGTACTGCTCCCGCATTCGTTACAGTTTTCGGTAACGTTATCGGTAACATTCTTAACCTCTTTGTTGCAGTTTCCTGCCTCGGTACTCTCAACGGTCTTCTTATCGGCTGTATCCGCGGTATGTACTCACTTTCAGTACGTAATATGGGCCCCAAGCAGAAGCTTATGCAGCAGATCGACCCCGCTTCTGGTATGCCCTCAAACTCATGCATCATCGGTCTTGTTGTTGTTGCCGCTTGGCTTGTATACTTCTACGGTGCAAACCTTGCTCCCACACCCTGGTTCGGCAAGTTCAGCTTTGACTCATCAGAGCTTCCCATCATCACAATTTATGCTCTTTACATTCCTATGTTCATTCAGTTTATGAGAAAGGAAAAGAGCCTTCCCGTATTAAAGAGAATCGTATTACCCATACTTGGTGTTATCGGTTCAGGCTTTATGGTTATCGCAGCCTTCTACTCACACGGTTATGTTCCTTACATCACTGCTAAGGAAGCAGGCGAAGGCTTCAGCTGTCCCGTACTTTTCTATCTTATCGTATTCGCTGTAATTATGGCAATCGGTATGCTTCTTATGAATCCCAACAAGAAGGAAAAGACAAAATAATAATCTGCAGACCATCGGAGAAGATCCGATGGTCTTTTTATGTCTGCTCTGAAGGGTACGGCAAAAGACTGAATTTCAGCGGTGAAATTACGTTTATGTAAATAAGCTTTAAAATTTCAGTTTTTTGGAATGAAAGGTAAATGTTTTTAATCAAATGCTATTTACATATTGAAAAGAAAGTGTTAAAATACTATGTGGTAATTTCTTCAGCAAATTATTGAAAATTTAAAATATCAGGAGGAAAAATCCAATGGCAAGAAAAATGAAAACCATGGACGGTAACAATGCCGCTGCTCACGTATCTTATGCGTTCACAGAAGTAGCCGGTATTTATCCCATCACCCCGTCAAGCCCCATGGCCGACTATGTTGATCAGTGGTCTGCTCAGGGACTTAAGAACATTTTCGGAACAAGAGTAAACGTTGTTGAAATGCAGTCAGAAGCAGGTGCCGCAGGTACTGTTCACGGCTCACTCGCAGCAGGTGCTCTCACAACTACCTACACAGCTTCACAGGGTCTTCTTCTTATGATCCCCAATATGTACAAAATCGCCGGTGAGCTTCTTCCCTGCGTATTCCATGTATCAGCACGTTGTGTAGCATCACACGCTCTTAACATTTTCGGCGACCATTCAGACGTATACGCTTGCCGTCAGACAGGCTTCGCAATGCTCGCAGAAACAAATACACAGGAAGTTATGGACCTTGCAGCTGTTGCACACCTTGCATCAATCAAGAGCCGCGTTCCCTTCCTCAACTTCTTCGACGGCTTCCGTACATCACACGAGCTTCAGAAGATCGAAGTTTGGGATTTCGAGGACCTTAAGGAAATGTGCGACATGGATGCTGTTGAAGCTTTCCGTAAGAGAGCTCTCAACCCCGAGCGTCCCGTAATGCGCGGTTCACACGAAAACGACGATATCTTCTTCCAAAACAGAGAAGCATGTAACAAGTACTACGATGCAGTTCCCGGTATCGTTGAAGAATACATGGGCAAGGTTAACGCTAAGCTCGGTACAGACTATCAGCTCTTCAACTACTACGGTGCTCCCGATGCAGAAAGAGTTATCGTAGCTATGGGTTCATTCAACGACGTTGCTGAAGAGGTTGTTGATTACCTTACAGCAGCAGGCGAAAAGGTTGGTCTTATCAAGGTTCGTCTTTACAGACCCTTCTCAGCTAAGCACCTTCTCGCAGCTATCCCCGAAACAGTTAAGAAGATTGCTGTTCTCGACAGAACAAAGGAACCCGGTTCACTCGGCGAACCTCTTTATCTTGACGTTGTTACTGCTCTTGCAACTGCAGGCAGAACAGGTATCAAGGTAATCGGCGGCCGTTACGGTCTCGGTTCAAAGGATACACCTCCCTCATCAGTATTCGCAGTATACAACGAGCTTGCTAAGGATGAGCCCAAGGCTCAGTTCACACTCGGTATCGTTGATGACCTTACCAACCTTTCACTCGAGGAAGTACCCGCTCCCAACACAGCAGCAGAAGGTACAATCGAATGTAAGTTCTGGGGTCTCGGCGGTGACGGTACTGTTGGTGCTAACAAGAACTCAATCAAGATCATCGGTGACCATACAGACAAGTACGTTCAGGCTTACTTCCAGTACGACTCAAAGAAGACCGGTGGTATCACAATTTCTCACCTTCGTTTCGGCGACAAGCCCATCAAGAGCCCCTACTACATCAACAAGGCTGACTTCGTAGCATGTCACAACCCCTCATATGTTGACAAGGGCTTCAAGATGGTTAACGACGTTAAGCCCGGCGGTGTATACCTCATCAACTGCCAGTGGTCAGACGAAGAGCTTGATGCACACCTCAATGCAGAAGCAAAGAGATATATCGCTAAGAATAACATCCAGCTTTACACAGTTAACGCTATCGACCTTGCAGAAAAGGTTGGTATGGGCAAGAGAACAAACACAGTTCTTCAGTCAGCATTCTTCGCACTTGCTAACGTTATGCCCTCAGCAGAAGCTATTCAGTATATGAAGGACGCAGCAACAAAGTCCTACTCAAAGAAGGGTCAGGATATCGTTGACGCTAACCACAATGCTATCGATGCAGGTGCTACCGCTTACCATAAGGTAGAGGTTCCCGCAGCTTGGGCAGATGCAGTTGACGGTGCAGCAGCTCCCGCTTCAGAAGGTGCAGCTAAGCTCGTTAAGATGGTTGACACAATCCTCAAGCCCGTTGGCGTTATGGACGGTTACTCACTTCCCGTTTCAGCATTCGCTGATCACGCAGACGGTACCTTCGAGCACGGTGCATCAGCTTACGAAAAGAGAGGCGTTGCAGTTCTCGTTCCCGAATGGGATCCCACCACTTGTGCAAAGTGTAATCAGTGCGCATATGTTTGTCCTCACGCTACAATCCGTCCCTTCGCTATGACAGAAGAGGAAGTTGCAGCAGCTCCCGCTAACATGAAGGTTTGCGAGAAGCCCGTTGTTAAGACAAACTACAAATATACTCTTGCAGTATCTCCCATGGACTGTATGGGATGCGGCGTATGTATCGGCGTATGTCCCACAAAGTCACTCAAGATGGTTTCCAAGGAATCACAGCTTGAAGAGCAGAAGGTATTTGATTACTGCGTAGCTAACGTAACAGAAAAGGCAGAAACAACTGCAGTTATGAACGTTGTAGCCAGCCAGTACAAGAAGCCTCTCCTCGAGTTCTCAGGCTCATGCGCAGGTTGTGCAGAAACAGCTTACGCTCGTCTTGTAACTCAGCTCTTCGGTGACAGAATGTACATCTCAAACGCTACAGGCTGTTCATCAATCTGGGGCGGTCCCGCAGCAACATCACCCTACACTGTAAACAGCAAGGGTCACGGTCCTGCTTGGGCTAACTCACTCTTTGAAGATAACGCTGAACACGGTCTTGGTATGTACTACGGCCAGAAGGCTCTCAGAGACAGACTTATCGATGACGTTAAGGCTATCGTTGCAGGCGACAAGGCTTGTGCTGAGGTTAAGGCTGCAGGTGAAGAGTACCTTGCAACTATCGCTGACGGCGCTAAGAACACAGCAGCAGCTGACGCTCTCGTTGCAGCTATCAAGACAGCAGGTCCTTGCTGTGATTGTTGCACAGATATCCTCAACAACAGCGAATACCTTGCTAAGAAGTCCGTATGGATCTTCGGTGGCGACGGTTGGGCATATGATATCGGTTACGGCGGTCTTGACCACGTACTTGCTTCAGGTGAAGATGTAAACGTATTCGTATTCGATACAGAAGTTTACTCCAACACCGGCGGTCAGGCTTCAAAGGCTTCCAACATCGGTCAGGTTGCACAGTTCGCAGCTGCAGGTAAGGAAATCAACAAGAAGAGCCTTTCAGAAATCGCTATGAGCTACGGCTATGTATATGTTGCACAGATCGCTATGGGCGCTAACATGGCTCAGACCCTCAAGGCTATCCAGGAAGCAGAAGCATATCCCGGTCCCTCACTCATCATCGGCTACTCACCCTGCGAAATGCACTCAATCAAGGGCGGTATGGTAAATTGCCAGGCTGAAATGAAGAAGGCTGTTGAATGCGGCTACTGGAACATCTTCCGTTACAATCCCGCTCTCAAGGCAGAAGGCAAGAATCCCTTCACACTTGATTGCAAGGAGCCCAACGCTGACTATCAGGCATTCATCAAGAATGAGGCTCGTTATACAAGACTTATGCGTGAATTCCCCGGCAGAGCAGAAGCACTCTTCGAGAAGAGTGAAAAGGTTGCTAAGGAAAGATACGCACACCTTCTCAAGCTCAAGGATCTCTACGCTCCCGACGCTGAGTAATAACAACAATAAAAGCGGTTGCTTCGGCAACCGCTTTTTTGTTGTAATGCAGAATGCAGAATGCAAAATTGCGCCCGGCAGAGAGTAAAAGGCGAAACTGTACCCGCGCAGGAAAATAAGAAAAGTTCTTTGGTTACTCGGCTCCCTTGAAAGGGGAGCTGTCAGGACGGAGTCCTGACTGAGGGGTTCTCAAGAAAGTAACGCCTTGCGGCGAGCATATGAATCAGTAGGCACACGCTGACAGGGGATAAGGTTGAAATATAGTACCCGTGTAACTAAATGCTTATTATAGCCTACTTTTGGATGCGGGTTCGGTTGTGGTTAAAGTGTATACACGAGTATTTCTTTTCCGTTTTTCTTGCAATAGTCGATTACACTTTTTGTGCCTTTTGATATGCCGTCCCAGAATGCGATTATTAAATCGGAGTAGTCGGCTATCTGATAGTTTCTTTTTATGGGTGCGGCTCTGCCGTACTTTTTGTATTCAGGCAGAAATTCGGTGTATATGAGATTGTTTTCTTCTGCAAAAAGCTTTGCACATGAATCGACACCTTTAGCTCCGCCTGATACAATTTCCGTTGTACCTTGCGGAATGTAATCTTCGATGTTTTCTATAGATATTGTTCTTGAACCTATTATTGCAACCTTCATAATACACTCCTCCGCAAATACAGTATACTTGATTTAAGTATACTTGTAACATTATAACACAAAATAATCTTAAAATATACTTAAAATGAGATATTTTGAGGTGAGCGTGTTGAGAAATAAAGAAAATAAACATCTTGGCATAGAAATAGATCCCGAACTTCACTATAAATTACGTTATATTGCAAAATATGAAGGAAGAAGCGGAAATAGACAGATTCTTTATCTTATACGTCAGTGTGTAAAGGATTTTGAAGAAAAGCACGGTACTATTGAGCTCGAAGACAAGAAGGATAACGAATAAACAAAGCGGCCTTTTCGGTCGCTTTTTGCTATACCATTATATATAGTGAATTTCGCGGGCAGATCGGACACGGCACGCCGTGTCCCTACGGTGCATTTTTGTATACTATCATATATAGGAAAATTCCGCGGGCAGAATCTTGATTTTTCCTCCCAGGATGGCGCGTGGCTACTGACTACCGGCTACTGACTACTACCGTGCAACCTGTGGTTGCTAAATTTTAAAGCATTATTGATAGACTTTTCGACTCCTTTCGTGATAAAATACAGTCAGAAAGGGAGTGGTAGGATGAATACCATCGGCGAAAGAATTTATGAGATAAGAAAGAAAAGAAATATGTCTCAGGGTGAGCTTGCAGATAAGCTTGATGTGTCAAGGCAGACTGTTTCCAAGTGGGAAAACAATATGTGCCTGCCTGAGGTGGAAAAACTGCTGCAGCTGAGTGAAGCTCTCGGGGTCACTACCGACTATATATTAAAAGGTATAGCTGAGAAGGAGAGTACGGCAGAAAAAGAGACAGTATATGTTTATATTACGGAGCCCTGCGATGAAAAAGAGGAGAAAAAGCGTAAATCAAGAAGAAATGCGGGAATCGTACTTCTGACCGTGGGAGGACTAGCGACGGTGGCTCTTGTGTTGATAGGCTTGATTATTCCTGCGGTGCTTACAGGCGTTGTCTGTCTCGTCGGAATAATCCTCGCATTTGGTGAAAAGCATCCGATACTTGCTGCGGCGTGGACTGTATATATAGTAGCAATGTGTTGTCTGTCTCCCTTTATGGTGATAAGTCCGATAATGGTGTTTGTTCCGCATAATTATAATTGGAATGATGCAATGTACCTCATAATCCCGTATCTTGAATGGTCAATTCTTCCTGTGCTTATAATGTGTACCCTCAAAACCAAAAGGGGATATGTCTTTAAAAAGAAGGATAACGGATAAACAAGGCGGCCTTTTCGGTCGCTTTTTCTTATACTATTATATATATGTCGATTTTGCGGCAGAGGGGATACGGCTTGCCGTGTTTCTACGGTGCATTTTTTATAGGGTGTAAAATCGGCGGTATGCATCTTCGGGTTTGATAAGGCTTTACTCGCGATTGCGAATTGCGAATCGCGCATTGCGCATTAAACAAAGCACACCTTATCGGGTGTTTGCCTATATTTTGTACCGAAAAAGCGGTGAAAACACAAGGATTAGTGGCTTGATTTAGTTCACAAATTCTTTGCAATTTTCACAAAGTTTTTTTGCTCAAATCGTTGACAATTACCAATCTTTATGCTATTATATACGAGCGTGTGAAGCGGGTTTGGGTATAATTGCGTCTTCACACAACTTCTAAGATATGCGATGATGCGGGAGGTGGCTGCCTTCGAGGCAGGAAATTTCCGCGGAGTATGTCCGATTTAAAACCGGGCGATCTATATTTCATCTTTAACGCTGTTATCTTGCGTTAAGGCGGGTGCTTCTCCTTAGGGGGGATTCTGCGCCTCGGACTTAAACAGCGTATAGGGGTGAACTGTGCTTTTTTAAGCTTCGACCGGAAATATCACGTTTCCGGTTTTTAAATGGGAAATGTGTAAACACCCGGGCGAGTAGAAAGAAAAAAGCACCGCCCTACTAATTCTTATTAGGAGGCAAACAAAATGGCAGTAAAGGAAAAGATTCGTATCAGACTTAAGGGTTACGACCACAACCTTGTTGACAAGGCAGCAGAGATGATCGTTGAAGCAGCTAAGAGAACAAACGCTACTGTTTCAGGTCCCATCCCTCTTCCCACAGAAAAGGAAGTAGTTACAATCCTTCGTGCTGTTCACAAGTACAAGGACAGCCGCGAACAGTTTGAGCAGAGAACTCACAAGAGACTCATTGATATCATCAGACCTACACCCAAGACCGTAGAGGCTCTGACAAATCTTGAGATTCCGGCTAGCGTTGAAATCGAAATCAAGAGATAAATTCTGATTTCTATACCCGATTCAATAAAAGACGGACACAGGTCATGTTGCCGGATGGCAACCAATAACCAATTAGGAGGATAACAAAATGAAAAAAGGTCTTATCGGCAGAAAAGTCGGCATGACACAGGTTTTCGACGAAAAGGGTAAGGTAATTCCCGTAACAGTTGTAGAACTTGGTCCTTGCGCAGTTGTTCAGAAGAAGACAGTTGAAAACGACGGCTATGCAGCTGTTCAGCTTGGCTTCGAGGACAAGAAAGTAACAAGAACAAACAAGCCTGAAAAGGGTCACTTCGACAAGGCAAACGTTGCTCCCAAGAAGATTCTTAAGGAATTCAGACTTGAGGACGACAGCGCTCTTAACGTTGGCGACATCATCAAGGCAGATATCTTTGCAGCAGGCGAAAAGGTTGACGTAGTCGGCACAAGCAAAGGTAAGGGCACAGCAGGCGTAATCAAGAGATGGAACTTCTCAAGACTTAAGGAAACACACGGTACCGGCCCCGTTGCAAGACACGCTGGTTCACTCGGTGTTATCGACCCCGCTCGTATCTTCAAGGGTAAGAGAATGGCTGGTCACCTCGGCTGTGAAAGAGTTACAATCCAGAATCTCGACGTTGTTAAGGTTGATGCAGAAAACAACCTCATCGCTATCAAGGGTGCAATCCCCGGTCCCAAGAAGGGCATCGTAATGGTAGTAAACAGCGTTAAAAAAGCGTAAGAAAGGAGCCAAGTAAATGCCTAACGTATCA
>JAFZFT010000107.1 GCA_017555765.1 Clostridia bacterium
CAAAAGAGTTGTTGTGTATAGGTATAGAGAAATGTTGTCCTGTTTGTAAAGAAGGAATTTGCTTAATTGGCGATGACGGTTGCTACGGCAACTACTGTGCAAACTGCGGTCAAGCTTTAGTTTGGGGTGATGAGGAATGACTGCTGAAGAAGTTTTGATATTCTGCTATTTAGCAGGTGCGCTCGTCTTTTATAAAGTTGTAGGAGGTAGGAAGTATGGATAATGACAAAGAAACACTCTTCCTCTGTAAGCCCTGCGCTGAGGAAATGAAAGGCTACAAGACCGTAGCTTCGGTTGAATACATAAGACCCGCAAGAGATAAGGGTACCTGTGAGCAGTGCCGCCTCAGAAGGTACGGATATATGTGCGAGGTTGAGTTCAGAGAACCCGAAGCGGCAGAGTTCAGTGATGAATGAGAAATACATATTCGGTCAGGGTGAAATGCCCGAGTGGGTAAGCGGCAGACTTTATCATTACAGGCGTGAGGACGGTTTAACAGGGTACGAGATTGATACCGGAAGGTATATGAAGGTGATTTTTTTCGGAGATAAGCTGATACGTAACGGAGACTTTATCAAGGTTGAAAGAAGAGGTGACGGCCGTGCTTGAAAAAAGACGATGGACGAAAGAGGAAGAAGAATATCTTTTATCTTCTTTCGAAAGAGGTAGAAGCTCGTACGAAATCGGGAAGGATTTGAACAGAACTCAGAAAGCAGTACAGCTAAGGCACTCAAAACTTAACATTGATGCTGCAGGAAAAATAGAAAAAAGATTATGGACGGATAAAGAAGATGAATATCTTATCACTTCTATCATAAGCGGCAAAAGTTTGAATGAAATTTGCAGGAATATGAAAAGAAGTAAGAAGTCAGTTCAAGGAAGATGTGCAAGGCTTAAGATTAAAGTTGTAAAAGAAAAGAAAAAAGCTGCAGAAGGTACTCTGTACATTGAGAATGTAAAATGTCCTTTCTTCGCCGAGTTTTACTGTAATATGATTGTGAAGTGTGAGGGAATATCGGATAAAAGCAGCATCCTTTTAAAGTTTGAAGATGAAAGAAGCCTAAAGAACCACGTGAAAGGTTATTGCAACTCTGAATATCTTAAATGCCCGATATACAAAACTCTTGAAGAGAAATACCGCTGAAGCGGAAAAAGAGTGGGGAGAAAATCCTCACTCTTTTTTGTTACCATAAAAATATCAGGGAGGGAGGTTTCTATGGGCGAATCCAAGAAAAAAACGGCCGCAAAGAGTAAAAAACAGAGAAAAATACCGTGGCAAACGCTTGAAAATGAATATATTTCTTCCCAGGTGAGCTATAAAGAGCTGTCCGAAAAGCACAAAATACCGAAAAGACAGATAGAAAGGTACGCTTCAGAGCATCAGTGGGTAGCAAAACGGCGTGAAATTGTCGGCGAAGTGTCGGCAAACGTAAAAAAGGCTATTATCAATGATGAAACCAATAAGCAGCTTGATTATCTTTCTGAAATTGGTGAAGCGGCAAAGAAGATAATCGAGGTTGTCACAAAGGCGGTTGAAGACGATAAGCAGTTTTTCAGAAGAAGCTTCTATTCCGAGCAGGAGAAGAAGGTTGTTGAGTACGAAACCGAGAAGATTGACGGTGCGGCTGTTAACCAGGTGCTCAAGGCTCTTGAGAAGGTTACAGATATATACTGCTCTGCTTACGGTATCGAGAGAGAGGAGAACACCAAGAAGTACGAAATCAATGTAAATATGCCTGAAGGAGCGAAGGAATATGGCGAGTAAGACTACCATTAACCTTGACCTTTCAAAGACAAATCCGAAGCAAGACCGATTTCTCAGAGCCAAAAAGAAGCACGTCGGCTTCGGCGGTGCCCGTGGAGGAGGTAAGAGCTGGGTTGTCAGGATAAAGGCAATTCTGTTGTGCCTGTTTTTTGCGGGTATAAAGGTACTCATTGTAAGAAGAACATACCCCGAGCTTAAGAAAAACCACATAAATGAGATAAGGAAGCTCACTACGGGTATTGCAAGATACAACGATAAGGACAAGGAGCTGACCTTCGTAAACGGATCCACGATAACCTTTACTTATTGTGCGAAAGACAAGGACCTTGATATGCTGCAGGGTGCTGAATTTGACGTGATATTCCTTGAAGAAGCGGGGTTGCTGTCTGAGTTTCAGATGAAGAGCATTGTTGCCTGCCTTCGAGGAGCAAACGAATTCCCGAAGAGAGTTTACTATACGATGAACCCGGGCGGCCAGGGGCATGCTTATCTGAAGCGGATTTTTATTGACCGTAAATACGATATAGGTGAGAACCCTGATGAGTACGAATTCATACAGAGCCTTGTTACAGATAACATTGCACTGTTGGAAAAACAGCCCGACTATAAGAAGCAGTTGGAGGCACTGCCGCCGAAGCTTCGTAAGGCGTGGCTTGAGGGCGACTGGAATGTGTTTGAGGGTATGTTCTTTGAGGAATTCAGGGATGATCCCGAGCACTATCTTGACAGAAAACATACCCACGTAATCGAGCCCTTCAATCCGTCGGGAATGAACATATACAGAAGCTATGACTTCGGCTATAACAAGCCCTTTTCCTGCGGCTGGTGGGCGGTGGATGCGCAAGGAGTATTCTACCGCATTTTAGAGTACTACGGCTGTACGGGTGAGCCTAATGAGGGCGTTAAAATGACTCCCGAGGAGCAGTTTGCCGCAATAGCAAAAATCGAAAGAGAGCATCCTTATCTGAAGGGGAAGAAAATTCAGGGTGTGGCTGACCCTTCAATATGGGACGGCAGCAGAGGAATATCCGTTGCCGAGACTGCCGCAAAGTACGGAATATACTTTTCACCGGGTATAAATGAGCGCATAAGCGGCTGGATGCAATGCCATTACAGACTGAAATTTGATAAAAACGGTTATCCGATGATGTATGTATTCAATACCTGCAAGGATTTCATAAGAACTATTCCCTTGCTTATGTATTCCGAGACAAAGGTTGAGGATATTGACACTGATCTTGAGGATCATATAGCTGACGAGTGGCGGTACTTCTGTATGACAAGACCGCTCAAGCCTGTGATTCCCGAGGAAATATCAGACACAAGATTTGACCCGCTTAACAGAAAGAAATAACAGGAGGTTTATTATGCTTAATACAGAAAAAAATGAAATTGTCGAAGCGGCTCTGCCTATAGGTGAGGCACAGATACGTGCCGCTATGGGGAGGTACCAAAAGTATAAAAGCTCGAAGAAGGCTCTTGACGATAGGCTTAAGGCTAACGAGAAATTCTGGCGTATGCGCCATTGGGACGGTGTGACCTCGGGCGGAAAGGTAAACCCTACAGGGTGGCTTCTTAATGCAGTACATTCGAAGCACGCCGATATGATGGACGGATATCCCGAGCCTTCCTTCAGAGCCAAGGAGCAGAGCGACGTAAGAGAGGCAAAGATGCTCTCTGAAATTGTACCCGTTGTGCTTGAAACAGCAGGCTTTAAAGTGGTCTATGATAAGGTGTGCCTTGACAAAATCAACAAGGGTACGGGCGTTTACGGTATATACTGGGATTCATCAAAAAACTTCGGCAAAGGTGATATTTCCATTGAAAAAGTAAACTTTCTCAATCTTTATTTCGAGCCCGGTATTAAAAACATTCAGGATTCCAAGGAGGTATTTCTTCTTGCTGAGATGAACATTGATGAGGTGAGGTCACTTTATCCCGAAGTGAAGCATATACCGTCTTCAACTGCTGACAGTATAGAGAGGTACGATGATGATGAAAATATCGACAGAAGCGGTAAGTGTATAGTTTACGACTGGTACTACAAAAAGTGGCAGAACGGCAGGTCTGTACTGCATTACTGTAAATTTGTAGGGGAAAATGTACTTTATGCGTCTGAAAACGATACCAAAAGACCGCAGATTCAGATGCTTGACCCGATGACGAGCGAGGGCATTTTTGATGAAAGCGGAAATCCCGTTATGCAGGACATTGACCTCAGTATTGCGGAAAAGGGTTGGTACGAGCACGGTCAGTATCCCTTTGTATTTGACGTTATGTTCCCCGTAGAGGCTTCGCCCTGCGGCCTTGGCTATACTGACCTATTCAAGGGTACTCAGGAGGATATTGACGAGCTGAAGCACGCCATTATAAACAATGCACTTATATGCTCAAATCCCAAGTTCTTCTATTCGAAGTCGGGAGGTCTCAACCTTGACGATTATGCAGATCCGAAAAAGACCTTTATTCCCGTTGAGGGTAATCTTGATTGCATCATGCAGGTACAACCTCCGCAGATTCCGAGTATAACTCTTGAGGTAATGCTGCAGAGCATAGAGGAACTCAAGGAGGTTACCGGCAACAGAGACGTGAATAACGGCTCTACATCCTCCGGTGTAACGGCGGCCTCTGCTATTGCGGCCCTTCAGGAGCACGCAGGTAAGCTCTCGAGACACTCAATACAGAACACCTACGAAACAGATAAATCCGTTTATTATCAGGTTGTTGAGCTCATAAGACAGTTTTACAGCACCGAGAGACAGTTCAGAATCACCGGTGAAAAGGGTGAGGACGAATATATTTCCTATTCAAATGTCAATATCAGACCTCAGAGTCTCGGTAACGATTTCGGAGTTGAAGCAGGAGAGCGTCTGCCTCAGTTTGATATCATTGTCACTGCGGCAAAGGCTACATCTTATTCAAAGCTCAGTCAGAATGAGTTTGCTCTTCAGCTTTACGGCGCAGGTGTTTTCAATCCCGCAAATGCTGACGTTGTACTGCCTATGCTTCAGATGATGGATTTTGACGACAAGGATAAGGTTATTCAGTCTGTTGAGAAGAATGCAACGCTTCTGAAAATGAATCAGTATCTTGCTCAGCTTGCTCTCGGTCTTGCGAGTAAGCACGATCCGATGGCAGCGGCTCAGCTTATGGCTATGCTTCAGGGCCAGCAGGCAGGTATGCAGATGCAGAATCCCGCTCAGGTACAGACAGAAATTACGCCCGTTAACAGTGACGGTACTCTTGATAACGGTGAGCACAGCGTTGTGGAAAAGGCAAGAGAGCGTTCACAGAACAGTACCCAGCCCACATAAGGAGGTTTATTATGATACATATTACAGTTTCGCCTAAAAAGCTCCAACTTCGTATAAAAGGTCATGCGGATTATGCTGAGCCCGGAAAGGATATTATCTGTGCATCCGTAAGCTATGCCTTTTATAATCTCTGCCAGGTAATGACAGACTATACTGAGCTCGGGCTTCTTTGCAAGGCTCCGAAGATGAAGGACTGCTCAGGCAACAGCTTTATTGAAGTGATTCCGAAAAAGGAGTACGAAAAGAACGTGCAGATTGTATTCTCTGTTATAGCAAGAGGGCTTGAGGTGCTTGCAACCAATTATCCCGAGTTTGTGGATTTCAGGCTTCTTGAGTATTAAAGAGCATCAAAAAAGAGTGGGGAGAAAATCCTCACTCTTTTATTTTATAATTGAATCAGACACCTCGGAGAGACGAGAGATTTTTTTCAGGAGGTTACTTATGAGAGTAACAAAATATCTGCATTTTGACCTGCAGTTATTCTCTGAAGGCGGCGCCGCATCGGGCGGTACGTCGGCAAGCGGAGGTGCGGGCGGTGCATCGGGCGCTTCATCACAGGTCGCCGCTGTGAATACGGGTGATAATTCTCAGAGCCCCGCTGAGGACAGAGCAGCACTGTATCAGAAGTTCAGAACCGATTATAAGGCTGAATTTGATGCCGAAGTACAAGGTATAGTCAAAGACAGACTTAAAAAGGCGAGAGACAATGAAAATGCTGCAAAGCAGTACCGTGAGAAGGCGGAGAAGATTCTTTCGACCGTGTCCGATAAGTACGGTATTGATCCGAGTGACCTTGATGCTCTTCTGGGCAAGGTACAGGAGGACAATGCTTACTATGAAGACCTTGCGCTGAAAAACGGTACAACTCCCGAGCAGGAGAGAAAATACAAGCAAATCGAAAGGGAGAACGCGCAGTTCAGAGCTAAGGAAGATGCCGAAAGAATCAGAGCCGAGCAGGAGTCAAGAGTGAAGGCTCTTATGCAGCAGGAAGCTGATACGAAGGCTATGTATCCCGGTTTTGATTTCAGAACGGAATGTGAAAACAATGACACCTTCAAGAGGCTTGTTATGAATGGTGTATCTATGAAGAACGCCTATGAAGTCACACATATGGACGAAATAATGGCGCAGGGTATGCAGTTTGCGGCAAAGCAGGCGGCAGCAAGGACTCAGGCTTCTATCAATGCTAACAGTCAGAGACCGAAGGAAAACGGTCTTAATTCATCCTCTACTGCCGACAAGAAGGTTGATATCAAAAATATGTCACTCAAGGAGCTGCAGGCTTACGGAGAGCTTGCACGCCAGGGCAAGAGAATCACCTTCAAGGACTGAGCAGACGTTTCTCCCGCAAAATATCAATAAGGAGAACGACAAAATGAAAAAGTATCTTAAATTCAATCTTCAGCTTTTTGCTGACCCCAATCCCAATGTACAGACAACCGGCTCTGCAGAACTTACTCCCGAGATGAAGGAGTATTATAATACTCTTCTTCTTAAGCTTATGCAGGCAAATCTTGTGCATACACAGTTCGGTAAAAAGGATTCAATCCCCAAAAACGGCGGTAAGACAATCCTTTACAGAATGTATTCAGCATTTCCTGCTGTTACAACTGCTCTTGAGGAAGGTATTACTCCTGATGGTGTACCCCTCAAGGTAACCGAAATCAGCAAGACACTTGAGGAGTTCGGTGCATACACAACTCTCTCAGATGTGCTTGTTCTTACTGCTATTGATGACAACATCAAGGAAGCAACCGAGAAGCACGCTGACAATGCGGTTCTTACGCTTGACAGAATTGCACGTAATGAGCTTAATGCCAGCACTAACGTTGTATACGCAGCAAAGGACGGTGTAAGAGCAACCTCAAGAAGTGCCCTTACTGCTGAGCATAAGATGACATATAACGATGTTGCATATATGTCAACTATGCTCAAGAGAAACAATGCACCCACCATTGACGGTTGCTATGTTGCAATTGCTCACCCCGATGTTATTCAGGACCTTATGCTTGATGAACGTTGGATTGATGTTCACAAATATAAGGATCCCGAAAACATTTATAACGGCGAAGCCGGTAAGCTTCACAATGTAAGATTTATCGATTCGACCGAGGCACTTTGTGTTAAAGAAGGTGAGGGTAATTGCGGTGTTTATTCCACTCTCTTCCTTGGCCGTGATGCTTACCACGTTATTGACGTCGGCGGCGCAGGTGTTGAAATTATCGTAAAGCCTGCAGGCTCATCCGGTACTGCTGATCCCCTCAATCAGAGAAGCACAGTTGGTTGGAAGATTCCTATGTTCGGTGTAAAGAGAACTATCGAACAGTATATCTGGAGATTTGAGTCGGGTTCAAGTCTTTCCGATATGGCTATTGCTAATAATTAAAAAGGAGGCTCTTTTATGGGTCGTAATGTAAACGAAATTCTCGCTAACGGTAATTCCGTTCCCGAGGAAAACAACAATCCCGCAACACCTGTTCCCGAGGAAAATACTGTTTCCGCAAAAGAAGGTCCGGGAACATGTAAGAAAGCTGAAGAAAAGCTCTCAATTTATGTGCCGAGACTTCCGAACAGCAAGAATCAGCCGCCTCTTGAGGGCAGTATAAACGGTAAGCCTTTTGCTTTGCCCAGAGGTGTTTGGTCTGAGGTTTCACCTGCTGTTTATGAAATTGTTTCAAGAAGTCTTCAGAATCAGGACGAGGCTGACGACTACTACAACTCAGTGAATGCAATGCTCAACAAGAGAGCAAAGCAGGAAGCAGGAGACCTCGAATAAAAATAAAATGCGGAGGCAGAGAAGCTGTGTGCTTCCCGGCTTCCGCCTTTTTGCTTATTGCATAGGTTACGTGCGATAAGCAAAGAGGAAAAGGAGGATTATAACAATGACTGTTAATGAAGCAATACAAACTGCAGACAGACTGGTTAAAAACCATTATTCGGCAGAGGAAAAGGTGCGCTGGCTCTCGGCGGTTGATACCTTACTGCAGAGAGAGCTCGTTGAAAGATATCAGGGCGGTACGGAAAGAAGGACAGAATACACTCTTTCTGATATGGATACAGAGCTGATTGCTCAGTGTCCTTATGATGAGATGTATGTGTTTTATCTTCTTGTTAAAATACACTATTTCAACGGAGAGATTGACCTTTATAACAACGTTGCCGAAGAGTATAACAACAAGCTGAATGAATTCAGAAAATGGTATGCAAGGAATCACAGAGATTTGCCTACGCCTAAGTTTTATCCCAACAGGATGAGAAGCGGCAGTACCTTCAGTGCCGACCTTTTTAACAGAGCTATGGAAGCGGCAAACGGTTACAAAGGAGTGAAGAGTGATGTATCAGCCGACTAAGGGTGCAGTCAAAAGCTACCGTGACACCGTTATGGAATTCGGCGGCCTGAATCAGAGGGTAAGGGGCAACGAAAACGAATTCTTTGATATGAAGAATATGTCGAGCGACTCATATCCTTTGCTTTCGCCGAGAAAACGGCGTATGACAGCTTATTACACTCCAAATAAGATAACTGCTATGTGCAACAAGGAAGCCTTCGTATGGACGGAAATTGGCGGAGATACGCACCGCTTTTATGTTAACGGCCGTGAGATTGAAGCTATGAGGTCATCTGATATTGAATCGAAGCGGCAGCTTGTAGGTATGGGTTCATATGTTGTACTGTTTCCCGACGGGAAGTATGTCAATCTGCTTGATGATGAAGGTTATAAAGATTGCGGGACGTTGGGGCAAAAAAACACAAGCAGACCGTTAGGAGCTGATGAAAACGGTGTGATACAACACTTAATTCTTACTCCGAGCACTATCGACGGAAAAAGTATAAGTGCTAATACAATAGGTACGGTTGCTCCTTCATCTCCTGACAACGGAGAGATATGGGTAGATAACAGCGGAGAAAAAACCGTATACAAAAAATGGGACGCAGCTACTTCTCAGTGGGTTCAAATGAGCACTACTTACATCAAAATAACCCGTTCGGGAATTGGTCAAGGATTAAAAAAATGGGATGCAGTTTCAATAAAAGGGATGCTATCTCCGGTGCTGAAAAACGACGGTGCGTTTGATGTGAAAGCAACTGATAGGCAGATTGAGCAGGTTGAGGCTCTAAATACAGACGGAGCGGTAGTTTATTATGCAGACGCAAGTCATATCGTTATTGCCGGTGTTCTTGATAAGCAGTGTTGCATTGCTTCAGGTGAAGTTATCGTTGAGCGTAAGGTGCCCGATATGGATTTCGTTGTTGAATGTGACAACAGGCTGTGGGGATGCAAATACGGTCTTGTTGACGGTAAGGTTGTCAATGAGATTTACGCCTGCAGACAGGGTGACTTCAAAAACTGGTATGCATATCTCGGTATATCGACAGACTCTTATGCTGTTTCTCTCGGCTCTGAGGGACACTTCACGGGTGCGGCGGTCTTTAACAAATGCCCGGTGTTTTTCAAGCAGGGCTGTATTCATCAGATATACGGCAGTATGCCTTCGTCTTATCAGCTGCTTACCACAAACTGCGAGGGAGTTGAAAAGGATCAGGGCGATTCTGTGTGCTTATGCAACAATGTTCTTTTTTATAAAGGTCCGACGGGCTTTTTCGCATATACAGGCTCACTGCCTCAGAAGATCTCCCGCAATCTTGAGATGAAGCGTTGGGGGAAGGTTATCGGTGAGGGTGTAGGTGATAAGGTTTATTTCGCCTGCGGAGACTCTGAAGGGGAGAAAGCTATATATGTGTACGATACCGTGTACGGTCTCTGGCATAAGGAGGATGAAAGAAATGTCACTGCCTTCAGCAGAGACGGTCATATTCTTTATATGCTTATCAGAGAAGACGGAAAAAGCAGAATCGAATCTGTTACCAGTGAAGTGGATGTAGCAATAACAGAAAACGATAATACTTTCCCGATTACTGAGGAAGACTTTGAGTGGTATGCCGAAAGTACTGACATAGGATATTCCGACACAAACTTCAAGTACGTTCAGAAGATTACCGTCAGAGCTAAACTCAGCGAAGGCTCCGAGGTTGGTGTATATCTTTCCTGTGACGGCGGCGACTTCAGACGTGTGGGATATGAGATGTACCGGGAAGGAGTGCATACCAACGAGATTGCCTTTACCCCTGAAAGGTGCGAGGTTTACAGATACCGTATTGCAGGTAAGGGCGACGTTAAGATTATATCCGTTAGTAAGACGGTGATACAGGGGAGTGAAAAGGCGTGAGGTATTATGACCGTATTTCTGTGTTCGGTACTGCCGAGCAGAAGGTAGAACAGATAGTTGAGTATCTGTATTCTCTTACGGATATTCTCAACCATAATCTTGAAGGCTCAACTCCCGAGGCTGTATGGAATGCCACTAATGAAGCTCTGAAGGGTAACGTCGCTACTGCCGAGGGTACAGATAAAACCACAGAGGAGCAGCGGGCCAAGGACGGATATGCAGCATTGAGAAATCTCGTGCTGAAATCTGCAACAAACATTCTGAAGATAGAGGACTCATTTTCGTATACCTATACGGGTGGATTCTTTGCCGAGAGTGAGGACGGCACTTTTTCCGAGGACGGTTATCTAAATATAAACGGTACACCCTACAATATTGCGCAGGTGTATAAGTATCAGTCTGAGGCTATAAGCGGTGTAGCCGATTACAAAAGAGAGCTTGAGGGCTACATAAAGACAGGTATTCTTGACAAAGAAGCAGACCCCATAGTTTTCGGTATGGATATCGGCTATAACCGAAGTGCTTACTATTACAACGATACGGAGTATAAGGTTAAGACTCTCTCAAAGCTCAGGCTTACCCCTGACAGAATCAGCTTTTATATCGACGATAACGAGAAGGCGTATATCAGCAAAGACAAGATATATTTCCCCGGTGCGGTTATAGAGGGCGGGTCACTTTCTTGTTCGGATGGAAGCTCTTCGGTAGAAGTAAGCGACGGTTCTGTAAGGTGCTATATGAACAATAAAAAGTACGGTACGATTTCGGCAATTCCCTATACAGTTTCGGCGGGAGACGAGAGAAAAATGATGGCTATTGTATCCGATTACGAAAACAGTGAGGGAATATGTATAGGTGCGAGTGCTAAATCAGTATACATCCAATACAGGGAAGAACGAAGCGTCAATATTAAGATAAGACATCATTTCATAGGCAATGTTTGGTTAGAAGATTCGATGGATATCGGGGGCTACATATATTCAAAAGGTGCTTTTTTGATAGGTGTATCAGAATCCTTAAATCTTACGTTAGGTACGAAAGACCGCCCTGGTCACACGTTTATATATTCGGGTACAGACAAGGATGTAAGACTTTACGGTAAAAATGTATACTTGTACGCATCACAATATGTTTATGTTCCTGCAGGAGTGGGAATGCTTTTTAAAACATCGAGCACAGCTGAGTATGCACGGGGTATATATTGCGGTACGGTGGGAAATCTAATCGGTATGCATGTTGGTATCGGTGGAGAAGCTCTGTTTCTTCACGGCGATGTTATGCTTGGTACCGGTGCTGCCGTAAGCTCGGACAGACGGAGGAAGAAGGACATAACCGCTCTCAATGACCGATATGAAAGCTTCTTTGAAAAGCTCAAGCCGAAAAGCTTCAGATACATTATGAATTCCGGAAAGGAGCATATCGGCTTTATTGCTCAGGAGGTTGCAGAAGCTCTTGAGACAAGCGGTATAAATAAAGAAGAGGCGGGCTCTTTCGTGAGGGTAAACAATACTCAGACCGAGGAATTTGCTCTTGTATACGAGGAGTTTATAGCACTTAACACATTTATGATAAAAAAGTGCCTCAAAAGGATTGAGGAGCTTGAAAAAATAATAAAAGAAAAGGTGGTAGTCTGAAATGAAGGTTACATATAAAAAAATTCTTGACAGTGTTCCCGCTCTCAGAAAGCTTACAACTATGGACTTCAGAACGGCCGAAGCAGTATCTCTTGCAAGGCTTATTAAGAAGCTCGACGGTGAAATTAAAATCTTTGAAAATGTGAGAAAGACACTTGAAAAGAAGTACAAGGATGATGCTTTTATCAAACAGCTTACTGATCTTCTTGAGCAGGAATGTGAGGAGTACGATAAGATAACACTTACTCTTTCTAAGGACGGTGCGATAGATGCTGCAACCATTCTTAACAGTGAGGAGTTTGTTGATTTTGTAATCAGGGAGGAAGATGACAATGGCAGGTAAGGTTACATCTTCAAGTGCATGGAAGGATTATCAGAGTGTACTCGGAAGAAAGCCCGGTGATTTTAAATTTTCAGGAGTAAAGCCTGTTTGGGAGTATGACGA
>JAFZFT010000001.1 GCA_017555765.1 Clostridia bacterium
TATATACTTTGATGAGAGTAACATAGTCTATGTGGTTGACGGAGATATCCCTGAGCTTGAGCCGTCTTTATATGATACCGTTGACGGATTCCACTTCAGGGTACAGAACACGGTGCCGGGCGGGATGACCGAATGTAAAACAGCGTATTTGGACGGGAAAAAGTACTGGGGATAAAGCTATGAAAAATCTTTTTTACACTGTCAGCTATTACATCACAATAATTTGTCTGAAAATTATTGACTGTTTAAACGAAAGGAGCGAATGATATGAAAAACTATCTTACATATCCCTGCAAGGTGATGAGAATCACTCAGACCTACACGGGAACAACATCACATCTGCCTCACACAACAGGCTCACCGAAGGACTATCCCTGGGACGAAGGTTGCAGCGGAACCGGCAGAGACTACTGCTACTGCCCCTGCGACGAGATGAAAGTCAAAAGAATCTACGGCGTGGGAAACGGCGGTACAAATACAATCTGGCTTGAGAGTACTTCAGAGGTGCTCTTCGCAGACGGCACCGAGGACTACGTAACAATGCTTATCACCCATCCGAATGATGATGACCTGAAGAAGATTAAAGAAGGTCAGCTCTTCAAGAGGGGAGAGGAAATCTGCAGAGAGGGTAAGGACGGCGCATCAGGCTACCACTTCCATTTCTCAGCGGGTAAAGGCAAGTACTACGGTAACGGTTGGGTAAAGAACAGCAAGGGTAAATATGTGCTCAGAGCGACCGAGGGTACATATAAGCCTGAAGAGCTTTTCTTTGTTGACAAAGCCTTCACAAAGGTGATGAATGCAAAGAGCCTTGCGTTCAGAGAGCTCCCCGTAGAGAAGTACGTGCCCGGTACATATAAGGTCACAAAGGCTGCGATTCTTAATGTCAGAAGGGGACCAGGTACGAAGTACACAAAGAAAAAATACTCTGAGCTGACAACTGATGCACAGAAGAAAATCAGAAAGCATATCGGATATAAGGCAAACGGCTATGTTATGGGAATGACCTTCAGTGTATACGAAACCGTTGGCGACTGGGGACGTACTCCTTCAGGTTGGGTACATCTCGGATACTGTAAAAAGATTTGAGGTGAGGAGAAATGAGTGATGCAGTTATTGTGGCTCTTGTCAGTTTGGTGGGTACGCTTATCGGTACCTTTGGCGGTATAGTGACAGGAACCAAGCTTACGAATTACCGCATAGAGCAGCTTGAAAAGAGAGTTGAAAAACACAACAATCTTGTTGAGCGTACTTACGGAATCGAAGAAAAGCTCGAGGTCCACGAAGAAAAAATCAAGGTTATCAATCACAGAATTGATGATCTTGAGAATTATCATAAACCACATTAAGAAAGGATGATTAAAATGAAACAGTATATCGGCACAAAAATCATTAAAGCAAAAGAAATGACAAGAGGTGAGTATAACACCTTCAGAGGTTGGAAGAATCCGCAGGATGAAAACCCCGCAGATGAGGGCTTCATCGTCGAATATTCAGACGGCTATATTTCATGGTCTCCCAAAAAGCAGTTTGAAGAAGCTTATCGTGAATGTGACAATATGACCTTCGGTCTTGCTATTGAAGCTCTCAAGAAGGGCCTCAAGGTTGCAAGAAAAGGCTGGAACGGTAAGGGGATGTATCTCTGGCTTCTTTCTGAAAATAAAATCAAGAAGGAATGGTGCAGAGACGAAAAGCTGCTTGAGTGCTTTGGTGCCGAAGAAGAGCTCCTTTGTCTCGGCTCAATCAGAATGTACACCCACGACAGCACCGGCAGAACGGCAGTTCTTACAGGTTGGCTTGCAAGTCAGTCTGATATGCTTTCCGAAGACTGGTATATCGTAGAATAAGAAAGGAGTACAGATTATGAAAAGTACAGTTGATATCACACCCATTATTGAAATTGTTGTTGCGCTGCTCTCCGCTCTCGTGACAACCTTCCTCATTCCCTACATCAAAAAGAAGATCTCCGCCGAGAAGCTTGCCGAGCTGCAGAAGTGGGTAGGCATTGCCGTTGAAGCGGCTGAGCAGATTTACGGAAGTAAGACCGGCACTCAGAAGAAGGAATATGTTGTGGCATTTCTCCTTTCAAAGGGTATAGCGTTTGACACACAGGAAGTAAACGCACTTATTGAGGCTGAGGTACATAAGCTTACAAACACTACACCGAAAAATAAAACCGCAGAAGCGGCAGAATAAGATAACTCCCGAAGGCTTTCGAGCTTTCGGGAGATTTTTTGTTTCATTTTCAATTTTTCATAACTAAATATATGCCAATATATTTTAAAGGAGTGAAAATTTATGATTTTCAAAGAAACAGGTATCAGACATCCGCTTTATACGGCAACTCTCAGTAACGGTGTTACCATTCAGGTTTACGGTGACACTGCCGAAGGTGACGACGGAAAGACATACCGTCACGTTGGCGTTGAGGTTGACGGAGTGTTGATTACCGCAGGGTGGGAGTGTGAGGAGTAAGGCGAATCCCCGGAGAGGCTGAAAATGGCTTCTTCGGGGAGGTTAAACAAGACAAGATTTCTTATTTACTTTTGGTGAAAACATACAAATCCCCTCCGAGTTTTTTTATAAAATCTTTGCGTGGATGGACAGTATATACAAAAAATAAAAAAAAATGTCTAAAAATTGACAAATCGAAAAGCTATTGATATAATTTATATATTAAGGAAGCATATTTGTTTTGTGCAAACTGCCGAAAATCACGTAAAGTTATTTACTTTTTGTAGATGAATGTGTATAATCGCTAATCAAAAGCAAATAACTTTCTCCTAAAACAAAGCTGAAGGGACTCAACTGTTTATGCCTTAAAAATCCGATAGAGCATTGAGAGTATGGTTTCTCTGAGGATTATTTCTATTTCAAGACTGGGAATCTTGAGATAGATCTTCTGATATTCAGTGTTGTCAAGCATAATTTTTTCAACACTGTACTCAACAGGGGTGCTGAGAAGGTTTTTGCTTTTTTTTGAAGGTTTGATTTTAACCTTCTTTATTGTAGCAATCAAGAAAATAGCTATGGATAAGATTGATTTTGTTATACAGTCCATTTTATCACCTCGTTAAAAGTATCGCGGTCCCTTCAGCCTTAGTAACTATTTGAGGTTTAGTGGGCAGAGTTTTATCATTTTTATCATAGCATAGTGAATGGAGTATAGTCAACAAGTAAGGTTACAAAAAATTCACATTTTTATAAATTCGTTAACAACTCCCAAAAGGGAGATGTTTTTTTTGTATATATTTTCAGACAATATATATGTTACCTTTTGCCAGTAAGGAACTATATAAATCTTGGTGTGTCAAAAATTAGTCAAATGTACTTTAAATCCGCATAAAGACTGAAGGTACTTGAATTCTCCAAAACCGCGTGCCGAGGGTTCGAGCCCTTCTGCCCCTGCCAAAATAAAAACGGATACCGATGCGTCGTACTCTTAAGGACACTAACTTAATAGTACGAGCATTGCGATGAGTCAAAGAGTAGAGAGAAGAGTTTAACGCTTTTCTCTCTTTTCTTTTTATATCCAAATCCACACATTCGACTAACCTCCCGTTATGCGGTAGAATAAAGCTACCAAATAACAGGAGGTCATTTTTTATGAACAAAAAGACAAAAATTAAGTTTACAGATTTCGAGTGCAATTTACTTGTCAACGGTATGAATGAGTTCCGAAATATGCTCTTGGCAAAAGATTTGCCCACCGAGGATGTTGATGAGCTGTTGCTAAAAATCATTGATAAAAGTGAAAAGTAAGGAGATTATCATTATGATAAACAAAAATTCTATCAGTTATCGCTGTGTTGGAGATTATAACATCCCCAATTTTGTATTACCGCCTGAAGAAGCAAATATTAGACTCGGTAAATGGGGTATGTTACATAAGGATTACCTACTTAACCACAAGAAGGTGTTATTTACTACTCTACTTACCCAAGGTAAACTTTATCAGCATTGTTCAGAAGTAGAAACTCAGGCACAAGATATGTTTGATTCTCTTGTGGAACAGATGAAAGAAACTGAAGGTGTTACCGAGCAACTGAAAGAAGAAAACCAGTTGGAATGGGTATGCCGTATGAGTAACATAGAATCAAGAGCAAGGGAAATTATTTGTAATGACTTAATTTTCACATAAAAGTTAAGCTAAAAAAACCAACTCCGAGTAGATTTTAAGTCTGCTCGGAGTTGTTGCTATATATGATTATTGAAAACAAAGACGATAAGAGTATGATTTCCGCAGTGGCACACCTGCTGCACTTTCGAATTTTTATTCTTCTCTAAGCGATTCACCAATCTTAATAATTTCCTCTCTGTCAAGTTGCCCGTAAACCGTAACTGTTATCTTGTTCCCAGTGATAATCAGAGTAGAATAAGGCTTTCCTTCATTTTCACCCGAAATAAGATATGAATCTCTTCCCGAGATGAGGATTTCTTCAATATTGTTTTTGTCTTTGTCAGTATGAACCGAAAGTCCGTCGTTGAGGGAAACGTAAATATCATAGGTAAGATTTTCTTTTGTGTTTTCATATCTGTATCCGACAGCTTCGTATTCATCATATTTTTCTTTCATGATAAAGCCTTTGGGAATATACTCAGCGGTTATACTTTCGTAATTACTGAAATCAATAGAAGTTTCATCGCTTGTAACAAAATAGAATTTGATGTGTGTTTCGTAAAACTCCATAATTGCATTTTTAAAGTCTGCTCTTGCCTGAGGACTTATCATAATGAGTGAAAATGCACTGATGCAAAGAGTGAGAATTATAACTGCTGCTTTTGTAAGGGTATTTCTCAAAATCGAAACATTAAATTTGTTTTTATCGAAAGAAGAGATGAGCTTATTCATCTTCTTTTCAAAATCCGCACTGAAAGCATGGTCTATTTCACTGTCATCAGGTATTGAGGAAATATCATAATTCTTAACTTTTATTAATGCTGAAGCTAATATAGCATCACTTATTTCCATTGCCTTTTGCTCCTTTCATAAGTTCTTCTTTCAGAATCATTCTGCCACGGCGAACCTGTTGGTGGATTGTCCCCGGTCTTCTACCTAAAAGCTCAGCTATTTCTTTTTCGGACATCTGCTCAACTATCAGAAGGTACAGAACATCTCTGTAAACGGTGGGCATGGCTGCAAGAGTTTTTACTATAAAATCCTCTGTTTCGATTGTACTGGAAAAAGAACTGCTTTTTTTATCACTGACATCATAAAGTTCGTCAATATTCACTTCGTTTAGGCCTTTTCTTTTCCTCAATATATCTATTGCACAGTTTTTTGAGGCAGTAACAACATACGAAAGAGTTTTGGAAGATTCAGCATCTCCAATTCTTTTGATATTTTTTGCTATACCTAAAAAGGCATTATGTACCGCATCCTCTGCAAGATAACTGTCGGACAGAACTGAATTTGCCACATACCACATTTTCTTTTTATATAAGGTATATATTTTCTCGAACTTTGCTTTGTCATCATCTTCTTCTATGAGAAGAGTGTAAAAAAGTAACATATATTTGCTCCTGATTGTGATTTTTAGACGTTCATAATATTAAACGAAAAAATTTTATAAAAACTTACATTTTCTTGTAAGTTTTTTGTTTCTTTGACCGTTAATAGTTATGAGAAACCTCAGATGTTCA
>JAFZFT010000108.1 GCA_017555765.1 Clostridia bacterium
AGGCGTACCTTGTAATAGAAATCAAGAAGGAAGCCCGCCGTAACGGCTATGAATATGTAAATTGTAAGAAGCGTCTGCATAAATGGCTGAACATAGCGGAAAACATTTCTCTTGGGCATAGCCATACAGATTTCCCAGATGAACATACAAGCCATATTCATAAGAATTTCAGCCGTAACTGTTTCGCCAGCATTCCTCTGATCAAAAAGGGAGTATATTGCCATAGCTATCATTCCGCCTCTAAAAACCCACCATAAGGCATAGGTTTTTACAGAGCAGTTATTTTTAAGACGCTCAACATAACCTCTGAAAGCCTCTTTCATTTCTTTTCTCCGTTCACTGTTTCTAACTCTTTTATCGCCGCATCCTCGTCGCCGAAATCCATATCGTACTTAAACTTACCTCTCAGGCGGTAGGGCCAGAGATTTATCACAAGAAGTGCGATAAAGGCACTGATTGTACCGAGGATTATATCACCCATAAGATCCATAATAGGCCATCTGCCGCTGTCTATGGGAGGAAGGAAGGCATTTTCTCTCACTGTACCCTCTGCAAGGGCGGCTGACCAGTTCTGTGCATTGCCGGGAGTACCGGTAAAAAGACCCATAAGCTGATCGAAGGTGAATTCGAAAAGCTCAATAGCATTCATTGCGATAAATGCAATACCGAAGGCAACCCAGAAGTGCATAGCCTTTGTGCAGCTGTATTTATCCCTGATTGAAAGAGTGCAGGCAATTTCATAGCCCACGAAGACCATAAAGCCGCCGAAAATGAACTGAAGCACCATTTCGAGATAGGGTACGGTAGCATAAATGCCAAGGTATTTGCCGCCGACTGCGGTAATGCAGAGAAGTGCGGCTGAAATATTCTGATACACGGGGGAAACGAGTCTCATAAAGCTCTTTTCCGATGCTGCCATACAGATTTCCCATCCGAACATCGCCGCAAGGCTCAGACACAGCTGAATAGGTACGGAAATATCTGCACCCTCAACAATGCTCTTGACGAAAAACACTGCAGTAATTATTCTTAATATCCACCACCAGGCAATTGAAGCCACAGAAGGCTTTGCCGTAAGGCGTTTTATATATTCCTTCATCTTCTGTTCTCCGTTCATTCGAAAACTATGTAATATTTTAGCACACTATTTTTTCTTTGTCATTACTTTTACAAAAAAAATATCGCATATTTCAAAAAAAGATATAAGCATACTTACCAAAGCCTTACGAAAAGACACATCGCACCGCTATGTACTGTTATAAAATCTGCTTTTTTATTGCAAAAGATAACAATTAATAGTATAATGGAATGAAATGTACGTGAGGTGATATTTACTATGATAAAGCTTCTTGCCGTTGATATGGACGGCACCGGCCTTGACTCTCAGGGCAATATGAGTGACAAAACCTATGAGGCTCTCAAAAGAGCCGCTGAAAAGGGTATTATCGTTGTACCCACAACGGGCAGAAATATGACAATACTGCCCACAAAAATAAAGAACGAAAGCTTTTACCGCTATGTTATTTCCTCAAACGGTGCCCTTGTGGTTGACCTTAAGGAAAACAAAGAGCTTTTCAGCGCATTTATAGACAGAGAAACCTCTCTGGCTATTCTCAAAAAACTTAAAAAGCACCTCATTTTCACTGCGGTACACTTAAACCGCGAATTCTATGTAAGCGGTATTATTCTCTACATCGGTGTTAAGAAGGTTTTGAAGGGTGATGCTGAAAGCCTTAAGCTTGTCCGCAACCTTTCAAGGCTTGTGAAAAGAAAGGATTCAACTGTTGAGGAATTCCAGCTCTTTTACCGCAACGAAAAGTACCGTGACATAATCAAAGACATCATCGCACCTCACGGTGATATCTGCGCCGCCTTCTCCAAGGGCTATGCGGAGCTTTTCCACCGCGACGGCACAAAGGGCACTGCCCTTCTGAGACTCGCTTCTCACCTTGGTATAAACCCCGACGAAATCGTCTGCATCGGTGACGAGGAAAACGATGTTTCTATGTTTGAGGTAATCGGTCATCCATACGCTATGGGAAATGCCGTGGATAAGCTCAAGTCCCTCGCTGAAAAGGTACTTCCCACCAACGACGAGGACGGAGTAGCCTTTGCAATAAATGAAATTTTAGGAGAATGATTTATGAAAAGCATTACTTTTGAGCAGTTCAACAATGCAGAATTCACTCTTTTTGAAAACAACCCCGTAATTATGAATCCCTTCCCCAGCGGTGTTATCGCTGACCCCAGCGTACTTACTCCCGACGAAACCCATGACGGCAAGTGGCATCTTTTCTGCCACACCTTCTACGGCGTTTATCACTACTCAAGCTATAACGGAATCAACTTCCGTAACGAGGGAAAGGTTGTTTCAAGAGCAATGCGCCCCGATATCAACCGTATAAACGGCAGATACTATCTCTTCTATGAGAGAATCAGACCCGCTCTTTTAGCCGCCGCTGCTATGGTAGGCGTCAAATGGCATTCGGAAATCTGGTGTACAGAATCCGACGACCTTGTAAGCTGGACAAGACCTGTACCCGTAATAAAGAGAAGCCGACCCTTTGAGGTTGACAAGCACGGTCAGGCCATCTCCAACCCCTTCCTTATCAGTACTGATGAGGGCTACCGCCTCTATTACTCCTGCGGTCAGACCTTTGTGCCCGACTGCGGCTTCTGTGAGCCTACACATATAACCTTTGCAGAAAGCAGAAGAATAGCAAACGGCTATCTTTCACGCACTGCACCCATCATCAGCCCCGATAAAAATGTAAGCTACCTCAATCTCGGCTGCGGCTGTATCAAGGTATACAAGCTCAAGGACTGCTACATCGGTCTGCAGAACGGTATTTATGAGGAAAACGGCAAGAGCCATTCGGCAATTATGCTTCTCAGAAGCGAGGACGGTGTGAAGTTCGACTTTGTAAGACCCTTCCTTGTGCCTCAGATGCAGGGCGACAGCAACTGGATGAATCAGTTTGTTTACGCCTGCTCACTCACCCTTTACAAGGGTAAGCTCCGTCTTTATTTCAATGCCCGTAACGTTGCAAACAATGTTCAGGGCAGAGAGCGTATAGGCATATACGAGGCTGAGCTTTAATCAGAAACTACGGAAGGTTAAAATTATATGAGCAAAACTCTCAGGGCAACTCTTGCGGGACTTCTCGGCTACGGCATTTACGGCTTCAGCTTCTTTTTCACAAAGCTTGCCCTCAACAACTGTACCCCCTTCATACTTCTTGCGGTAAGGTTTACTCTTGCATTTTTCATTCTGAGTATTCCCGTCATTTTCGGTAAAATCCGCATTTCACTCAAGGGGAAGCCTCTTATGAAGCTTCTCGTTATGGGTCTTATTCAGCCCGTACTCTATTTCATATCCGAGTCCTACGGTATTGCTATGACATCAGCCTCACTTTCGGGTGTTATCATCAGTCTCGTACCCGTGGCGGGTATTATCTTCGGCGCTCTCTTTCTCAGGGAAAAATGCAGCTTCTTTCAGATTCTCTGTACGGCTCTGTCCGTCGGCGGTGTTGCACTGACCACAACGGGAGGTACGGAAAGCTTCTCGGTGTTGGGATTTATACTTCTCATTATTTCGGTTATTGCCACCACAACCTTCGCAATAATAAACAGAAGCGTTGCAGATAAATTCACACCCTTTGAGCGTACCTATGTTATGACGGGACTCGGAAGCCTATGCTTTTCCCTTATCGGTCTTTTCACAGAGGGTACGGACATAAACGTATGGCTTGCACCGCTTAAAAACACAGATGTTGCAATCAGCATACTGTACCTTGCGGTTGTGTCTTCAATCTGCGCCTTCACTCTTGTAAACTACACGCTCAACCACCTGACAGTAGGATACACACTGATTTTTTCAAACTTCACCTCGGTTATATCCGTTGTTGCAGGTGTATTCCTTCTCGGGGAAAGCTTCACTCCCCTTCAGCTCTGCGGTGTATGTGTAATACTCGCGAGTGTTTTCGCCGTATCGGTATACAACCTCAGAAAGGACAGAAAATCCCTTGCAGAATAAAATTAGTACGAAAAAAGTCTTCAGAGCATTTGACCTTCTGCATTTAATGTGATATAATGACCAATCAGCATTACAAATAATTACATTTCTTTAATTTTGAAAGGAGATATATCCAAAATGGATGACCCCGGCAGTCTTATTTTCAGTATAGTTTTATTGTTTGTTCTTATTCTCGTAAACGCATTTTTCGCAATGAGCGAAATGGCTATCGTTTCACTCAACGACAATATGATAGACAAGCTTGCTGAGGAGGGCCACAAAAAAGCCAAAAAAATCAAAAAGCTTACAGATAATCCCTCAAATTTTCTTTCCACCATTCAGATAGGTGTTACCCTTGCAGGCTTTCTCACCTCGGCAAGTGCTTCGGCAACCTTCGCACAGCTTCTGACAAAGGCTGTTCTTTCAATCAGTGACAGCTTTGCTCCCTTCGAGGGTATTATCAGCGGTGTAAGCGTTATAGTTATCACTGTTATCATATCCTACTTCTCACTCGTACTCGGTGAGCTTGCTCCCAAGAGAATGGCTATGCAGAAGCCCGAGCAGATAGCATACAAGGTCGTTGATATCGTACTCATTGTAAGAAAGGTATGTAAGCCCTTCGTTAAGGTGCTTTCCTTCTCAACCAATATTGTTGTACGTCTTTTCGGCTTCGACCCCAACGCTGACGAAGAGGTTGTTACGGAAGAGGAAATCCGTATGCTCGTTGACGTCGGACAGGAAAAGGGCGTTATCGAGGACATCCAGAAGGAAATGATAAACAATATCTTCGAGTTTGACGACATCGACGTTACGGAGATTATGACACACCGTACGGACATGATTGCCGTTGAGGATACAGACTCCGTTGAGGATGTTGTAAAGCTCTCAACCGAGCACGGCTATTCGAGAATCCCCGTCTTCCACGAGGATCAGGACAACATCATCGGTATCATTTATATAAAAGACCTTCTCCCCTTTGTTTCGAAGGCTCTGCCCAAGTCAACAAGTCCCAAAGACCTTATGAGACCCGCTTATTACGTACCCTTCAGTAAAAACTGCGGTGAGCTTTTCAAGGAGCTTACGGAAAAGAGATTACAGATGGCGGTTGTTGTTGACGAATACGGCGGCACTGCAGGCATCGTTACAATGGAAGACCTTGTCGAAGCTATCATGGGTAACATCCGTGACGAATATGACGATGAGGAAGAGGAAATCGTTGAGGAAAGAGAAAACCTCTTTACAATCGACGGCACCGCTTACATTGAAGAGGTCAACGAGCTTGTGGGTGATATCATCCCCGAGGGTGATTACGATACACTCGGCGGCTTCATCATAAGTCAGCTGGGCTTCCTTCCCAAGGACGGCGACATGAACGAGGTCACCTGTGAAAACGTGAAGTTTACAATCCTCAACGTTGAGGAAAGACGAATCGGTAAGGTAAGAGTTGAGATTACTCCGGTTGAAAAGACGGAGGAAGAATAATGAGAAGCTCCCTGAGGGGAGCTTTTTTGATGCGCGATTCCCGATTCGCAATGCGCAATCGCGGCTGACAGTGCGCAAAAGCAAGACTCTACCCGCCACGGTTAAATATTCAGGGGCGGTCATTGGCTGTCCTATCTCAATGAAAAACGGCCGGCAAAAGCCGACCGTTAATTTTTATTTATTGGTTTAAGCTGCTTTTTCCTCCTGCTCCTTAGGCTTTCTGAATATTACGAAAAGAGCAATAGCTACATAAAGCACACTGATTATTGCCAATGCCTTGAGGAAGCTGTCGTTTACAAGGCTTACATAGTTAAGATTTACAATAATATGAAAGACGAATCTGTATTCCTCATCACCTAAGCTGAAGAAGAAAAAGTCAAAAAATATATCATCAATGTCCGGGTCGGACTTTTTGACCGCTACACTGTCATCGGCTTCATAATACTCAGTAAAAATCTCACCGGGAGTTTTTTCTGCGAAATCCTCTCTTATTTCGCCCTGAGCGGCGGTAATTTCTTCTTCGTCAGCCGGGCCTGCCGCCGCTAAAACCACATTATCAACAAAAATGGCTTTGGACTCCGTTATATAACACAGTGCATCGTCAACGGTAATTTCACCCTTCTCAACCTTTTCCTGCGCTTCGGAAATACGAGAGTGATATAAATTTGCAGTTTCAACACGTGCAAGCTCATACAGAGTTATCATTTCTTTTTCTGACATTTTAAAAAGTGCACCCACTGTGGCACTGTATAAAATCAGAAGGCATATAAGCAGAGCGGAAGCTTTCTTTATCTTTTTCATTGGATTTTCTCCTTGCTATTTTAATAATAAATTCAGATAAAGGGAGGGCGTGTCCCTCCCTTTGTATCTATGCCTGAAATGTACCGCTCAGAATTCTCGGTTATCTGACGGAAGCTTATTCTGTAAGTCCGATGCCGAGTACATCAAGCTGCTCCTTATCAACGCATGCGGGGCAGTCTTCACATTAATCCTCTTTCAAACAATTATCTTTATTTCTCTTTATAGAAAACAAAGCAAAAGATAAAACCACAAAAGCTGCATAGCACACTGAAATATACGCCACAGCTTTCAGAAAGGTTTCACTTCCAAGCGTTGCTTTGACAAAATCCAAGCCTACTCCAGCGTAGAAGAAATACTTCTCAGAATTATATTCAAACTCCAGAAGAGTATAGTTGCAGTTATCGCCTGTTGTCCACAGAACGCCTATATCCTGAAGCTCAGGCTCATCTTCACAGTATTCTTTCAGAAGCTCTTCAAGCCTGTTAATCTGTTTGTCATTTGTCTGCTCAACGGTTTCGGAATATTTTACAGCCTTTTTATAAAACATACCTTCCTTAGCGACTATATTACCCTTGCTATCAAAAACTGCTTCGACTTCAACTGTAGGAATATCATCCTTATAAACCTTATAAAAATCAAAATTAGTAGTAAGCTCACACATGGCTTGTTCAAAATCGTATTCCTTCGGCTCAACATCAAAGCTCTCATTGAAGCTAACAAAATACTCCGGATCTGAATAATATTTCAAATCTCCTACGGCTTTATCATGCACCTGCTCAACACAGTAAGAATACCAACCCTTTACTGAATTCATTTCAGACTGATAAAGGGAAAAAGCAGCAACAGCATAAAATACCGTCAGCATAATAACAAACAAAACAATCATATTCTTTCTTTTCATAACAATTTCTCCTTATTATGCTAATTTTATCAAATTCCTAATTCTTTGTCAACACAAAAAAGGACTGTTGCAGGAAAGCAACAGTCCTTAATATTTTTATTCTTCTTCAGCAAGTCCGATACCAAGAACGTCAAGCTGCTCCTTGTCAACAAATGCAGGACAGTCTGTCATAGGCTCACTTGCATTCTGTACCTTCGGGAAGGCAACAACATCACGGAGAGTTTCGAGCTTGAGCATCTGCATTACAAGTCTGTCAAGACCGAGACCGATACCGCCGTGAGGAGGTGCGCCGTATTTGAAGGCGTTTGTAAGGTATCCGAACTTCTCCTGTGCTTCCTCGTCGGAAAGACCGAGAAGAGTGAAGATTCTCTTCTGAAGGTCGGGGTCTGTAATTCTGATTGAACCACTTGCAAGCTCAATACCGTTAAGAACAAGGTCGTAAGCATTTGCTCTTACCTTTGCCTTATCTGTTTCAAGATAATCAAAGCACTCATCAAGAGGTGATGTGAACGGATGGTGCATAGCAACAAACTGACCGAGCTCTTCGTCCCAATCGAAGAAGGGGAACTCAACAACCCAGAGAAGATTATACTTGTCTGTGGGGATAATATCAAGCTTCTTTGCAACTGTCTGACGGAGTGAGCCGAGTACGGAAAGAGTTGTGTTTACCTTATCTGCAACGATAAGGATAACGTCACCGTTTTCAGCGCCGCACTTAGCCATAATAGCCTTCATTTCGTCCTCTGTCATAAACTTTGCAAAGGAGGAAGCAACTGCACCGTCCTCGCCGATTCTTGCCCATGCAAGTCCCTTTGCACCGATACCTCTTACATATTCTGTAAGCTTGTCAACCTCTTTTCTTGTAAGAACGGAGAAAGCATTCTTTGCAGTGATTGCAGCAACCTTACCGCCATTTTCAAGAGCACCTGTGAATACACCGAAGCCGCAGTTTTTAACCTCTTCGCCGATGTCTGTGATTTCCATAGCATAGCGGGTGTCAGGCTTATCTGAGCCGTAACGCTCCATAGCCTCTGCATAGGTAAGTCTGGGAAGGGGTGTTTCAATATCAACACCGATTGCTTCCTTGAATACTCTCTTCATAAAGCCTTCGATAAGACCGAGGATGTCCTCCTTATCGATGAAGCTCATTTCAACGTCAATCTGTGTGAATTCGGGCTGACGGTCTGCACGAAGGTCCTCGTCACGGAAGCAACGTGCAATCTGCATATATCTGTCAAAGCCTGCAACCATTGAAAGCTGCTTGTAAAGCTGAGGTGACTGGGGAAGTGCATAGAACTGTCCCTTATGGATTCTTGAGGGTACGAGGAAGTCTCTTGCGCCCTCGGGAGTTGACTTGATGAGAATGGGAGTTTCAATTTCGATAAAGCCGTTATCGTCAAAGTAGTCACGTGTAATCTTTGTGATTCTGTGACGCATAAGAATATTCTTCTGAAGATCAGGGCGACGAAGGTCAAGATAGCGGTACTTGAGTCTTGTTAATTCCGCTGTCTGACAGTTTTCGATAATCTCAAAGGGAGGTGTCTCACTCTTGCCGAGTACACGAAGATCTGTAACGGCAATTTCGATTTCACCTGTGGGGATTTCCATATTCTTTGAGGAACGCTCCTTAACGGTACCCTTTGCCATAAGAACGAATTCACTTCTTACTGCGAATGCCTTGTCAAAGATTTCCTTTTCTGTGCTGTCGTCAAAAGCAAGCTGAACGATACCTGTTCTGTCACGAAGGTCAACGAAGATAAGAGCACCAAGGTCTCTCTGTCTCTGCACCCAGCCGCAGACAACTACCTCTCTGCCGCAGTCCTCTGCACGGAGAGTGCCGCAGTAGTCGGTTCTTTTAAGTCCTGTCATCATATCCATAATAATAGTCCTCCTTATATTTCAATGCTTCCCGTTAATGCGGAAAGGTCAAGATTGTCAAATTCCTTAAGGCTTTCTGCGATGGAGATATTGAGTATATCACTCTCGAAGGTATTCAGAGCTACCTCCTGCTCCTCACCGCTTTCCATATTCTTAAGCTTCACGATGCCGCTTTCAAGCTCACTGTCACCGATAACAACAGTAAACTTTGCACCGATTTTGTTAGCGTACTTCATCTGTGCCTTTACACTTCTGCCTACAACGTCAAACTCAACGAACATACCCTCTCTTCTGAGAGCGTTTGCCATAGCTGCAGCCTGTACCGTTGCCTTCTCACCCATTGTTGCGATATAAAGCTCACACTTAGCTGCCTCGGGGAATGCAAGACCCTGATTTTCCATAAGAAGCATAAGTCTTTCAATACCCATACCGAAGCCGAGAGCGGGAGTATGGCTTCCGCCTACCTCTTCAACAAGTCCGTCATAACGTCCGCCGCCGCAGACAGTACCCTGTGCGCCGATATCTGTTGAAACGAACTCGAAAACAGTTCTTGAATAATAGTCAAGACCTCTTACGATTGTTGGATTAACCTTAAAGTCGATACCCATAGCCTTAAGATAGGTCTGTACTGACTCGAAGTGACTCTTACAGTCATCGCAGAGATAGTCCGTTACCTTGGGAGCATCCTTTGCGATTTCGGAGCATACGGGGCTCTTACAATCGAGGATTCTCATAGGATTACGCTCAAGTCTGCCGAGACATGTGCCGCACAGCTCCTCCTTCTTGCTTTCGAAGTAGCTGTGAAGAGCAGCATGATATTCCTTACGGCATTCCTTGCATCCGATTGAGTTGATTTCAAGCTCAAGGTTTCTTACGCCGAGGAAATCGAAGATATTGCGTGCAACGGAAATGACCTCTGCATCAACTGCGGGGTTTGCAGAACCGAAGCATTCGATACCGAACTGATGAAATTCACGGAGTCTGCCTGCCTGGGGCTTTTCGTAGCGGTAGCAGGATGTGATATAGCAGAGTTTCTGAGGCATAGCCTCGTTGAAAAGTCCGTGCTCAAGATATGAACGTACTACACCTGCAGTACCCTCGGGGCGAAGAGTGATTGAACGCTCACCCTTATCCATAAAGGTATACATTTCCTTCTGAACAACGTCGGTGGTGTCACCTACGCCTCTCTGGAAAAGCTCGGTATGTTCAAAAACCGGTGTACGGATTTCCTTGTAGCCGAAATTCTGTGCGATTTCAAGACAGCTGTGCTCAACGAACTGTCTCTTATGGCTTTCAGCGGGTAAAAGGTCAAGTGTGCCTTTAATTGATTTTGTGATAAGTGCCATCTGGATTCCTCCTTGGTTTTATTTTATGTGAGGGCCGGGTCAGGATAAATGCAGAATGCAAAATGCAAAATGCAGAATTGTGGTCGCACCCGACCATATATATACTTGTCAGACTGTGCCTGCGTAAGTTAGGTTTTATAAAATAGTGAGAGTGTTGATAATAAAAACAAACCTCAAAGCTTCATCTTTAAGTTCGGCGGGTAGATGTTTATTTCTTCATCACCGTAAAAGCGGATTATTCGGAACGAAGTGACCCTTCATTTTGCATTTTGCATTCTGCATTTTGCATTTTTACGAAATGACCCTTCATTTTGCATTCTGCATTTTTCTTTAGCAAAAAGAAAAACTCCACCCCTCAATGTAAAACACATTGGGGATGAAGCAATAACTCCACGGTACCACCCCGATTGAGCGCAGTGCGCCCCTCTCGATGCCTTAACGCGGCAGACGGACCTTGCGGTCTGCTCGGGAATGTCTTGGGCAGCTTTCTTAGCGTAAGGTGCTTCCAGCCGTGGCACCTCTCTCTGTACGGGAAAATCTGCTTACTCTTTTCCGTCGTTGCATTTGGTTTATTATATATGATTAAAACTTGGGATTAACAATATCTCTCCAGTCAAGGTCGCCTCTTTCAAGAGCGTGGACAAGAGCCTCTGCAGTTGCAATGTTTGTTGCAACGGGCACATTGTGAACGTCGCAGAGCCTGAGAAGACTTGCAGGGTCAGGCTCGTTGGGCTTTGCTGTAAGAGGATCACGGAACATAAGAAGCACGTCGATTTCGTTGCATGCGATTCTTGAAGCAATCTGCTCCTCGCCGCCCTGATAGCCGCAAAGGAAGCGTGTTATCTGAAGGCCTGTCGCTTCGCTTACCATTTTACCTGTTGTTCCTGTAGCGCAAAGAGAATGCTTACTTAAAATTCCGCAATATGCAATGCAGAACTGTGTCATAAGCTCTTTTTTGGCGTCATGTGCGATAAGGGCTATATTCATCATGCTCCCGCCTTTCCGAATTTCGTCACTATGTATATTAACAAATAATATTTTAAATAGCAATACCTTCGTTAAAAGAAGCAGTTTAAAAAGGAAATATTGTCGAATCTGCACAATCTGATTTGTTTATTTTACAAAGCCAGATCTATGTATTCTCCCCTGACACGGGCAGCTATATTCGTAAAGGGAATATATGAATCCTGACCTGTACGGTAGATGTTTTTACCCATAGAACCGAGCCTTATTGCCTTATCCTCGGGTATAACACCTATAAGCTGTACCTGAGTGGAATCTATTACCGAATCCACGTTGAGAAGACGTCCCTTTTTGATATCTTTTTTCATCACACGGTTAATAATAAGGCGTACATCACTCATACCCGATGCGAAGATAACGTCTGCGGCTCTGCATGCACTTCTTACGCATACAAGGTCGGCAGTTGATACCACAAGAGCTCTGTCAGCACCGCTGAGTGCAAGCTCGAAGCCCTTGCCGATACCCGCAGGAGCGTCAAGGAAAATATAATCGTACTGCTCATCAAAAAGAGCAACAAGATTTTTCATTTTTCCTCCGTCGATGCCCTCGTAGCTGAAGGGACAGGTCATAACATCCACATCGGCTGAAGCGTATACAGCCTGACAGGGCTCACATCTGCCGAGCACGACATCGCCCCAATCATAAAGAAGCTTTTCAGTGACTCCGGTAAGAAGGTCAACGCTTCTGAGCATATCGCAGTCTATTATAAGTACCTTTTTGCCGCATTTGTGAAGAGCCTTGCAAAGGCCCACGGTAACGGAGGTCTTTCCGACTCCGCCCTTGCCCGAGGCAACAAGAATTTTTTCTGCCATAGGGTTTCCTCCTTATCTGAGCAGTGTATTCTCACTGTTATCTGTTTCTGTTGTGTCTTTTGTTGCAAAGTAATATTCCATTATTGCAGAGGCTATGGGAGCAGTTGAACCGCCGCTTCCCGCACCTTCAACAACAACGCTGATAGCAATTTCAGGGTCACTGTAAGGGGCAAAGGTAAGGATAAGACCGTTGTAGGTTTCTATCATTCTGCCGTTCACCCTTTTTTCAATGGTAGTAGTACCTGTCTTTGCCGCTACCTTTACGGGTACGGCTGAAAAGTCTGCATAGCTTTCTGTACCTACCTTAAGCATACCTCTGTGGACTGTATCCCAGTTTGCATTTGCAAAGTCTGCCTGAGAAAGCACCTTCGCCTCGGTTTCGCTCACTGTACCGCTGAGGTCAGGAGAACGCACACTCTTGACGATGCTTGCCTTATAGCGTACACCTCTGTTTGCTATAGTCGAAACATAGGAGCAAAGCTGAATAGGTGTGAACTGATTGTCGCCGTGACCGATACCCGCCTGAATTGTAAGACCGGGAGTCCAGATTTCACCCTTCTGCTCTCTTAATGCAACACTGTCGACAGAGCCCGCACTTTCATTAAGCTCTATACCTGTTTTTTCACCAAGACCGAACATTGTAAAATAGCTGTTGAGCTTTTCTATACCTAAAAGTCGCGATGTTTCATAGAAGAAAATATTGCATGAGTTGAAAAGTGCATTGACTACATTCTGTCTGCCGTGCTGACCTGTACAACCGGGCTGATAGTCCTCGTAGTAGCGGTAAATACCCGCACAGGTAATATTTGTATCGGCAGTGATAAGACCCTCCTCAAGACCTGCCATTGCAACTGCGGGCTTGATTGTAGAACCCGGTGTATAGGTACTTCTGAGGGCTCTGTTCCACAAGGGAGTAGCCTCATCGCTGTTGAGCTCTGCAGCATTTTCCGCATAGGTCGAATTATCGTAGGTGGGGTACGATGCTATAGCGAGACACTCATTCGTTCTCGTATCCATAACAACAACAGCACCCGACATAGGATAGTCACGGGAGTTTTTATCCTCAAGGCTCTTGACTCCCTCTTCAAGTGCCTGCTGAGCCACCTTCTGCAGCTCGAAGTCTATAGTAAGAATAACCGTATTTCCGTTTACCGGTTCAACGGTATAAGCCTCTGTCTTGTTGCCCAAGGAATCCGTAGTGACGGTTTTTATGCCGTTTGTACCCCTGAGCTGACTTTCAAAGCTGAGCTCGACACCGCTCTTTCCGACCACGTCGTTTCTGGTGTAGCCAAGCTCCTTATAGCTTTCGTACTCACCCTCACTGATAGCGCCTACCATACCGAGTACGTGAGGAGCAACAGTACCGTCGGTATACTCTCTTTCAGATGAAATCTGAAGGTTTACACCGGGGAATATGTCACTTTTTTCCATTATGACTGAAACGAGCTCACCTGATACTCCACTTGCAAAAACATAGTTTCTGCCCGTGTTGAAGCCGTTTTTCACCATTGAATAATATACGGAAGCAACATCTCTCGCCTGTTCAAGAGGCATTTCCGTAAGTCCGTAACGGTCACAAAGAGCCTTGAAGCAGTTATCAACCGTTGCGTAATAATTAAGGTGAAGGAAGGCTTCGCTCTTGAGGTAGGAAATCTCGTTTTCCTTACCCTCGGAGAAGACAAGCTTTCCGTCGACAATCTCTATGGGAAGATTATCATTCCACTCGATGCCGTTTCTGTCAAAAAGTGTAATAAGTGCCTTTATTATTTCATTTCTTTCAGCATAAGCCTTTGGAAATCTTTCATAGCTGAAAACTATCTTATTTACCTGCTTGTTTGTTACAAGAGGATAACCGTTACGGTCGAGGATTTCACCTCTTACCGCTTCGACGGTTACATCATAGGAAGAAACCGAGGTCTGACTTTCCTGATTTTTGTCAAGTATCTGTATTCTGAAAAGGTTCACACCGAAAAGTACGAAAATCATCGCAAAGATACAGATTACAACTGCGCCTCTTTTTGTATACTTTTTCTTATTCATTCCCGTCAGTACCTCCTTTCTTTATAATCAGAACGCTTTTCTTTTGTCCGTCGTGAGCTTTACGATGAAGCTCACAATATAGTAGTAAACAAAAATGAATACCATTGTGTAAAGCACCGAGGGAAGATAGTAGCCCGTAAGAAGCTCTCCCGCTCCCTCATAACCTTTACTGAATATGAATATATACCAATAGATTACATTCACACCCGTGATACTCACCGCACCGAGAAGCAATGCACTGAGTATGCAGTTTCTCAGGTACCATGTGACAAGCACACCCGAGAAGAAGCCCACAGTCGCAAGACAGACAGAAAAGAAGCCGTCACCGCGTACTGCAGCGAAGTCCCAGAGTATACCTGCGAGAGTGCCGAAGAAGAGTCCTAACATACTTCTCTCGTGCATACCTATAACAACCGCAAGGGGGACAAGCAGCATCGCTTTTGTACCGAAAAGCATCGGCACTGCACCATCGGTATGCTGGAATGCCGCCGTAAGCATAACAAGAAGCAGCAGCAATCCGCGTCTTATGTAAATTTTCGGTATTTTCAATATATCACCGCCTTGGGAGGGCCAAGGGCCAAGGGCCGAGGGCCGGGTTGGGTTTAAATGCAGAATGCAGAATGCAAAATGCAAAATGCAAAATTGTGGTCGCAACCGACCATATATATAATTTTCAGGTTGTGCCTGCGTGAGATAGGTTTTATGAAGCAGTAAAAGATTTAATAAAAATAAACCTTAAGGTTTCATCTTTAAGTTCGGCGGGTAGAGCTTTATTTCTTTATCACTGTAAAAGCGGATTATTCGGAACGGAGTGACCCGACATTTTGCATTTTGCATTCTGCATTTTGCATTTTAGCGAAGCTCCCCGCGATTGCGCATTGCGAATTGCGCATTGCGCATTTAGTCGATAATCTCTTCTACGCCCTGACCCTCGAAGTCAGTAATGACAAATACATCCTCGAGGCTTTTTATGTCAGCGCCCGGCTTTATTACCGCATAGCCTGAAAGCTCATACTTGCTTTCACCGACCTCTGTAACAGTACCGATAACAAGACCCTTGGGATAAACACCGCCTATACCCGAGGTGAGTATGAGTCCGCCGGGAGAAATGGCAGTGGTATGGCTGAGACCTGACATAACACAGTAGCCGCCAAGTGCATACTCCGCAGTGGTGGTTACGTATGCAGTTTCTCTTGTCTTGCTGTCGATAGCGCTGATATTAACATCAGGATTTATCACTGATTGGGCAACACAGTATGAGGGATGCACCTTTTTTACAATACCGACAACATAGTTGCCGTATATGACGGGGTCGTTTACACTGATACCGTCATTTGAGCCCTTGTCAAGTATGAGTGAGCTGAACATATCAGCACTGTCAGTACCGATAATCGTGGCAGGCTCAATCTGAAAATCGGGATTTTCCTGCTTGACACCGAGCATTGCCTCATAGCTCTCAAGCTTATGAAGTGCATCGTTATATTCGATAAGCTGATTTTCGTATTCAGCTACCTTGTATTCGAGTCTTTCAATCTCTCTGAGATAAACGGAAGAGCTTTCAAATCTTGCATCGAGCCAGTCGATTTTTTCCGCAACGAAAGCCGCCGCCTTCTGGAAGGGACTGAAAAGAGTACCCACTACGCTCGTAAAGGGGGAAGCGGAGGAAGCGGTAGCAACCGCTATAACCGCACCCGTAAGCAGAGCGCATATAACTATAAGAAAGTTACGGAACCTTCTTCCTTTTAAAAACTGAAGCATTTTTTCACCCCGTTAAATCTTTACGGTCAATTGCTTATATTTTCTTACCGATGCTGCCAAGAGCGTCGGATTCAAGATATATACCCGTACCGTCGGCAACGCAGTCAAGAGGATTATCTGACACGTTGACGGGCATACCTGTTTCGGTGGAAATAAGCTTATCAAGTCCTCTGAGAAGAGCACCGCCGCCCGTAAGGGTTATACCCTGCTCCATAATATCGGCTGAAAGCTCGGGAGGTGTCTTTTCAAGGGTTGCCTTGACAACATCAAGAATCTGATTCACACAGTCGGAAAGAGCCTCTCGGATTTCCTCACTTGTGATTGTAATACTCTTGGGAAGACCGTCAACAAGGTTACGGCCCTTGATTTCCATCTTGCCTCCGCCCTCGTAATCCATAGCGGAGCCTATCTTTATCTTGATATCCTCAGCAGTTCTGTCACCGATGAGAATATTGTACTTCTTTTTGATGTACTGACCGATTGCACTGTCAAAGGAGTCACCCGCAACTCTGATTGAGCGTGATGTAACAATATCACCGAGAGAGATTACCGCAACCTCGGTAGTACCGCCGCCGATGTCGACAATCATGCTGCCGATTGCCTCACTTACGGGAAGGCTTGCACCGATAGCCGCAGCCATAGGCTCCTCGATAAGTGAAACGTACTTCGCACCTGCTTCGATAGCAACGTCGTGAACGTTTCTTCTTTCAACCTCGGTAACGCCCGAGGGAATGCAGATAACTACTCTTGTCTTTGAAAGGAAGGCACCGCCCATTGCCTTGCGGATAAACTTTCTGAGCATCTCGCAGGTAATGTCGAAGTCGGCAATAACACCGTCTCTGAGAGGTCTCATGGCGGTGATTGAGCCGGGTGTTCTGCCTATCATTTCCTTTGCCTCGGTACCGACGGCAACAACCCTTGCGGGTCTTTCGCTGACATTTATCGCAACAACGGAGGGCTCGCGTATAACAATACCCTTACCCTTGACGAAAACAAGTGTATTTGCAGTTCCTAAATCTATTCCTATATCCTGTGAAAAAAGCATATTCTGTCCCCTTTCTCAAGTGTTTATATTTCAAAAAAGACATAATGATACAATTATAGATATATCATTATAACTCAAATCACGATTTTACTCAATAGGATTACACAAATTTAATATCTTTTTTTATTTTTACCTAAAAAGCTGACTAAATTCAGGCTTTTTCCGCCTGAAGCTTTGACAACAAATAAAGGGTGATATATAATTGATAAAGATTTGCACTTTTAAAATGGTCGCACCCGACCGTTATATGAAACAGTCGGGTTGTACCTGCGTAAGATAGGTTTTATGAAACAGTAAAAGATTTAATAAATCTGCCGTTTAAATATATGTTTGATAAATCAAAACAGTTCGGCGGGGAGAGCTTTATTTC